>NZ_JAMYVL010000009.1:0-255571 GCF_040323955.1 Mesorhizobium sp. M0018
GCCAGCGGCCGCAAGGACCGTGCTCAAAGGCCGGACATATGGACGCAAGCGATCGAAAACGACGCAAAACAACCGTTGCAGGCAGGGCGCCGTCCACATATGGATCCCAGGGTCTGCGCCGCGTCGCTTCGCTCCTTGCTCCGGCCTGGGATGACGAAGTCGAGGGGTGTCTCAGCAAATCTCCGAGGTTGCGATTTGCAGCTGAAATTGGCCGCTGACAGAACTATCGACGGTTGCTGCCGCTTCCAACCCGTCAAAATCACTGTGCAGAGAAACTGGCTATTTTCTACGGTTACGCGCCGCCAGCGTACGCAGCCTGAGCGCATTGAGGCGGATGAAGCCTTCGGCATCCTTCTGATCATAGGCGCCGCGGTCGTCCTCGAAGGTGACCAGCGCGTCGGAATAGAGCGTCTTCCTCGACTTGCGGCCGGTGACAATGACGTTGCCCTTGTAGAGCTTCAGCCGCACCGTGCCTTCGACGTCTTCCTGGCTCTTGTCGATCATCGCCTGCAGCATCAGCCGCTCGGGCGCGAACCAGAAGCCGTTGTAGATCAGCTCGGCGTAGCGCGGCATGAACTCGTCCTTGAGGTGGGCCGCACCACGGTCGAGCGTGATCGATTCGATCGCCCGATGGGCGGCGATCAGGATCGTACCACCGGGCGTTTCATAGACGCCGCGCGATTTCATGCCGACGAAACGGTTCTCGACCAGGTCGAGCCGGCCGATGCCGTTGTCGCGGCCGAGATCGTTCAGCGCCGCCAGCATCGTCGCCGGCGAGAGTTTCTTGCCGTCGAGCGCGATCGGATCGCCCTTGAGGAATTCGATCTCGATCTCGGTGACCTCATCCGGCGCATCCATCGGCGAGATGGTGCGCTGGTGGACGAATTCCGGCGGCTCGCTCCACGGGTCCTCCAGCACCTTGCCCTCGGAGGAGGAGTGCAGCAGGTTAGCGTCGACGGAAAACGGCGCGTCGCCCTTCTTGTCCTTCGGCACCGGGATCTGGTGCTGCTCGGCGAAATTGATGAGATCGGTGCGCGACTTGAACGACCAGTCGCGCCAGGGCGCGATAACCTTGATGTCGGGATTGAGCGCATAGGCTGAGAGCTCGAAACGAACCTGGTCGTTACCCTTGCCGGTGGCGCCATGCGCGATGGCATCTGCGCCGGTCTCTTTTGCGATCTCGACAAGATGTTTCGAGATCAGTGGCCGGGCGATCGAGGTGCCGAGCAGATATGTGCCTTCATAGACAGCGTTGGCGCGGAACATCGGAAAGACGAAATCGGATACGAACTCCTCGCGGACATCGACGATGCGGATGTCCTTGATGCCCATCATCTCGGCCTTGCGCCTGGCCGGCTCCAGTTCGCCACCCTGGCCGAGATCGGCGGTGAAGGTCACGACCTCGGCGCCGAGCTCGGTCTGCAGCCATTTCAGGATGATCGAGGTATCAAGGCCGCCGGAATAGGCGAGCACGACTTTCTTGACGGCTTTTGCTTTCGACATGGTGGGCAGTTCCGCGACAGGGGTTCTTCGCGGGCGAGGTATCACGGCGTTTTAGGCCAGCGCAAGGGACGAACGATGCCTGGACCAGATGCTTCATCTCCAAGAGGCTGGCGAGGACACGGCTCTTGCGCTATGGCTGCGCCGTCTTTTGCCGCTACGAGACGAGCCATGTCCTTCATCCCCGACAGTACGACGCTTATCCAGTTCTCCATCGCCACCTTCATCCTGGCGATCACGCCCGGGCCTGACATGACGCTGTTCGTGTCGCGCACGCTGAGCCAGGGCCGTGCCACCGGCTTTGCCTCGATGGCCGGCGCCTTGTGCGGCACGCTGATCCACACCACGCTGGTGGTGGTCGGCGTCTCGGCGCTGATCGTCGCCTCGCCGATGGCGTTCTTCGTGCTGAAGATTTTCGGCGCCGGCTATCTGGTCTTCCTGGCATGGCAGGCGATCACAAAAGGGTCGGCGTTTTCACCGGAGAAGAAGAGCGGGCCGCAGATCTCGCTGTTCCGCAGCTGGGCGGCGGGGCTCGGGGTCAATCTGCTCAACCCGAAGATCATCCTGTTCTTCATGACCTTCCTGCCGCAATTCGTCTCCGCGCATGATCCCGACGCGCCGGGAAAGCTGTTCTTCCTCGGCGCGATGTTCGTCGTGCTGGCGATCCCGGTGACGGCGCCGATGGTGCTGGCGGCGGAAAAATTCTCGGCCGCGATGAAATCCAGCCCGCGTGTGACCCGCGTCGTCGACTATCTGTTTGCCGGAGTTTTTTCGGCCTTCGCGCTCAAGATCCTGACGGCCCAGGCGAAATAGGGCGTCCGATCTGACGCCAGCTTCCGGCCGAGCGCCCGGCGCTCAGCCAGTAGAAAATACCGCCGACCATGCCGCAGCCGATCACCGCCAGCATGACGCTGGTATTGGTAACCTCGAAATTGGCATCGGCCGTCTGGTGGACGAAGCCAAGGAAGACCGCCGCCACCGCTGCGCCCGCCAGCGCATAGAACAGCCAGTCACGCCGGCCAAGGATCTCGGAGACGAGGATGGCGATGGCGGCCGGCATGAAGGCGAAATAGGCGACGAACAGCGCGACGAAGGGGATTGAAAACCACAGCGACGCCTGCGCCGCCGGTTGCGTCTCGTCCGTTATCAGCCCAAGAGACGCCAGGAACATGACGTTAAGGAAGGCGCTTGCCGCCAGCGAAGCAACGCCGTAGCCGACAAGGATGACGGCGAAGCGGATCAGATAGGCGACGAGGCGGTTCACGCGAATTGTCCGGGCATTTGCAGGAACCGGCTCTCGACCAGGCGATAGACGGCTCCTGCCAAGCTTCCCGCAATGATTAGGGCCACCAACACGTCAACGTCCGGTGGCCTCTGTGCCGACGGATGCAGTTTCCAGACCGCAAATACGCACGTCCCAACGAAAGCTCCCCCGACGACAAAAAGAATCCAGCGTCTCGCCTCGAGAACTTGGGAAGCAATGACCATCGGGATTGCCAGCGGTGCGCCAAAGATGCCTGCGATCATCGCTCCAAGCAGCAACAGCGACCAACTATCTCGAGTGGACAGGAAAGCGGGAACACGCCACCACATCAGTGCATCGAGCAGGAAAAAGACCAGAGACATGGTGAAGGCAGCCAGGGCGTAGCAGAGCAAAGTCACTGCCAATCGCCTGAGGTATTTCACGCCTCGCCATGCCCCGCGATCATCATCGCTTCCAGCGCCAGCCGGTCGACCTTGCGCATGCGCTCGGAGTCCGACTTGAGCTGGCCGCAGGCGGCCAGGATGTCGCGGCCGCGCGGCGTGCGGATCGGCGAGGCATAGCCGGCATTGTTGATGTAATCGGCGAATTTCTCGATCGTTTCCCAGTCCGAGCACTGGTAGTTGGTGCCCGGCCACGGGTTGAACGGGATCAGATTGATCTTGGCCGGAATGCCCTTGAGCAGCTTGATCAGCGCCTTGGCGTCCTCGATGGAATCGTTGACGTCCTTCAGCATGACATATTCGAAGGTGATCCGCTTGGCGTTCGACAGGCCTGGATAGGCGCGGCAGGCAGCGATCAGATCCTTCAGCGGATACTTCTTGTTGATGGGCACCAAGAGATCGCGCAAATCGTCATTGGTGGCGTGCAGCGAGATCGCCAGCATGACGCCGATCTCCTCGCCGGTGCGGAAGATTTCGGGCACGACGCCGGAGGTCGACAGCGTGATGCGCCTCTTCGACAGGGAAAGCCCGTCGCCGTCGGATGCGATCAGCAGCGCCTTTTTCACCGCCTCGAAATTGTAGAGCGGCTCGCCCATGCCCATCATGACGACGTTGGACACTCTCCTGCCCTCGGCCGGCACGATGGCGCCGTCGGGCGTATCGCGGTCGGGGAAGTCGCCGAGCCGGTCGCGGGCGGTCAAGAGCTGGGCGAGGATTTCCTCCGCCGTCAGGTTGCGCACCAGCTTCTGCGTGCCGGTGTGGCAGAAGGAGCAGGTCAGCGTGCAGCCGACCTGCGAAGAGATGCACAGCGTGCCGCGGCCTTCTTCGGGAATGTAGACGGTCTCGATCTCGACCGGCCGGCCGGCGCCGCGCGGCGGAAAGCGGAACAGCCATTTGCGGGTTCCGTCGGAGGAAATCTGCTCCTCGACGATCTCGGGCCTGGCGACGGTGAAATGCCTGTCGAGCGCGGCGCGCAGATCCTTGGAGATGTTGAACATGCCGGCGAAGTCGGAAACGCCGCGCACATAGATCCAATGCCAGAGCTGTTGGGCGCGCATTTTCGCCTGGCGCTCCGGCACGATGCCGGCGGCGACGAGGGCGGCCCCGAGTTCGGCGCGCGTCAAGCCGATCAGCGACGGTTTTTCAGGCGTCGTGCGGGTGCGCAACGCGTCACGCGCGCCTTCGGCGGTAAGATCGAATGAAAGGGTCATTGTTGCGCCAATATAAGCGATTTGCGGCCGAATACAGCATCGTGCCCGAAATGAAGCGCGGCGCATAGCACAGGTTAGCGGCGGAGTCATGCCGGGGTTCTTCCTTCTCCCCTTGTGGGAGAAGGTGGCCGAGCGAAGCTCGGTCGGATGAGGGGTGTTCCAGCTTGGCGCCGACGGCGTTCCGTCCAACACCCCTCTTCCGTCTCGGCGCTGCGCGCCGATCCACCTTCTCCCACAAGGGGAGAAGGGAAGACCGCGCCTAACCGCCTACTTGCACTTCGCGATCGAGGCCAGCGCCGCCGAGATGCCCTTCAGCGAGAAGACGTAGGTGGTGGTGTTGCCGCGGCCGGACTTGGCCGACACCTTCATGTCGGTGCCGGTCTTCATCGCGGCGATCAGCACCGGCTCCTCGGCGGCGTTCTCGACCCAGGCCGACTTGCCGCGCGTGAACATCGAAAAAGACTTCTTGTCGATGGTGACGGTGGCCTTGGAACCTTCCTGGAAGGTATAGCCGGCGATGAATTGCGGCTCGTAGGACACTTGCTGCCCCGGCCGCTGGCTGACGAAGAAGAACATGTCGCCGTGATCGAGCGTCGGCGGCTGCTTGTCGGTTGGCACCGTCAGGACATAGCAGACCTTGCCGCCGCCCGACGCCTGATAACTGTAGGTGCCCCAGGCATTATGCTGGCCGATCTTGGTTGCCGACTGCGCCAGCGCGGGCGCCGTCAAGGCCACCAGGGCCAGGCTGGAAACTATAGCAATCAATCCGCGCATCGCTTTTCCCGTATTCCACTGGTGCGGCGGCAGGCCGGCTCGGCGTCCTGCCCGTCGCTTCATTTTGATTTAATCTGGGTTACCAAACGGTGAACTTCCCCTTAGAAAAGGATGTTCACGCTAGGAAACCGCCGCCGTCTTCGCGCTGCCGCTCGAAAAAGCGGCTGGCGCAATGTCCCTGCTGCGACTTGGAGGCCACGAAAACGGCAAGAGTTTGACTTTTCAAGCAGCTAGGTCTTGCGGCGATTCTCGCTTTTTGAGGTGCGTGACGAATTTCCCTGCAGGCGGTACCATGTCTGCGTTCGCCGCCACGGCGCTCGGCCAGGGTGCCCTCCCTGGCGGCTTACGGGAGATTTGGCCATGGCCATTTCCGAGACAGTTCTGATCCTGGCGGGCGGCACAGTCGTCCTGGCGATCGTGTTCGGCGTTCGTGTCGCCGTCCGCGTGGCGGCCGGTGGCGCGGTGCCCCGGTCGGATGGCGGGGAGGCGGCGGGCGGATCGGGCGCCCCCGACGTGGCCGGGGTCATTGCGCTGCCACCTTTGATCTTCCTCGGCTTCCTGGTGGCGGCAACCGTGCTCGAGGTGCTCGTGCCGCTCCCGGTCATGGCCGGGCAGGCGCTCGCCCGCTATCTGACCGGCGCCGTGCTCGCGGTGTGCGGCTTCGTGTTCATCTTTATGGCAGCGGACCGCTTTCAGGCCGCTGGAACCAACATACCACCGACCTTGCCAACGACGGCGCTGGTCGTCGACGGTATCTATCGTCGGACCAGGAACCCGTTCTATCTGGGAGCGACCCTCATCTATTTGGGCCTCGGCGTCGCGGCCGGAAGTCTTTGGGCTATCGCGCTCGTCATCCCCCTGCTGTGGGTGATCAATACCGGCGTCATCGCGCCGGAAGAGCGCTACCTCGAGCGGAAGTTCGGAGATGTCTATCGCGCCTACAAGGCGCGGGTGCGGCGGTGGATTTGACGGCCGGAAAGTCGGTTCTCACGCGATTTTTGCGCCGCACCGGCTCAGCTCTTGCCGGCGATGGCCTGCCTGGCGGCGAGCCGGTGCGCCGGCGTGATGTGGGCGCTGACGGCGGTAATCGCGGCGGTCAGCACGGCGATGTCGTCGGTGAAGCCTAGCCCAAGGATGAAATCGGGGATGACGTCCGTCGGCAGCACGAAATAGCCGAGCGCAGCAATCAAGGTGCCCTTGGCGCGAAGCGGCGTCTTCTTGTCCATGGCACAGTAATAGGCGGCGACCACCTCTTCCATAAACGGGATATGCCGGGCGGCCTTCTTCGCCGTACGCCAGAACTTTTCGCGCACTTCGCTCTCGTTGCCCGGCTTGCTGCCGAGGCCGAAGAAATCAAAACCGGATTTTTGCGCCATCAACCTCTCCTTGCGGCCGTCGCGTGGCTTCACGCGTGACCGCGAGGCAAAATGTGGTGAAAGCCGAACCTCGCTGCAAGGTGCAGACAGGCTCAGCCGCCGAAATAGCGGTTCATTTTCCTGGCCAGATCGAAATCCAGCGCGGTCAGGCCGCCGGCGTCGTGCGTGCTGAGCGTCACGTTTACCGTCTTATAGACGTTCGACCAGTCGGGATGGTGGTCCATCTTCTCCGCGGCCAGGGCGACGCGGGCCATGAAGGCAAAGGCTTCGGAGAAATTCTTGAAGGTGAAGGTGCGGGTGATCGAGCCGCCATCCTTGGCCAGCGACCAGCCGTCGAGGCCGGCAAGTTCGGCGCGGATCGCCTCTTTTGCTAGTTTCTCCCTGGCCATGTCCGTCTACCGCATGATCCGCGAAGCGTCGGCGCCGCCGACCAAACGGCTGGCGACGCGGTTGTCAGCACCTGAAAGCGGCCAGGCCTCCTCGACGACGTAAGGGCCGCCGCCGACCGAATCGCGCGACGACATCAGCACGAAGCGGCCGACCCGGAACGGCAGCGTCGAAAAATTGCCGCGTGCCGACAGGTACTGGGCGACGTCGAGCGGGCTCGAATTGCGCAGGCGGGCCAGCGTCACATGCGGCATGAACTTGCGCGGGTCGGCCGGAATGCCGAGCCGCTGGCAGATGCGCTCGATCTCGGCCTGCAATGCGGAAAGATCGGGCGAAGCGGCGACCCCGGCCCACACCGCATGCGGCTTCTTCTGGCCGAAGGCGCCGACGCCGGACAGCGTCAGCGGGAAGGACGGGCGGTGAACACGGTCAAGCGCATTGGCGATGTCGTCGGCGACATGGCCCTCGACATCGCCGATGAAGCGCAGCGTCAGATGATAGTTTTCGACGTCGATCCAGCGGGCTCCCGGCAGGCCGCCCCTGAGCAGGGACAGCGAAAGAGCGGCATCACGCGGTATCTCGAGGGCGGTAAAAAGACGCGGCATGGGAAGCCTCCTGTCCTCGAATCGAACTCTTGCCCCTAGCGAATCATCGATATTCAAACGGGGCAAGGGGTTTGTTGGTCGCAGGCCTGCCTAAAAGCTTCCCTTGCGGAAGGTGTTGCGACGGCGAACCCTCGCCTTCAGGAATTGCCCCGGACCGCTTCAATGGTCTTCTCCACACTGGGCAGGATACCCTCGACGATACGGTCGACGCCTCGGGCGTTCGGATGAAGGCCGTCCTCGAGTTGCAGGACGGATTGACCGGCGATGCCCTCGAGAAAGAAAGGATAGAGCGGCACGCCATATTTTTCAGCCAGTCGCGGAAAGGTCGCGTCGAAGGCGTTCTGGTAGTCGGCGCCGAGATTGGGCGCCGCGCGCATTCCGGCCAGCAAAACGGCGATCTTGCGCTGCTTCAGTTTTGCCAGCATGGCGTCCAGGTTCTTTTCCGCTATGGCGGGCGAAACGCCGCGCAGCATGTCGTTGGCGCCGAGCTCCAGGATGACGAGTTGCGTGCCGTCCGGCACCGACCAGTCGAGCCGCGACAGGCCGCCGCTCGTCGTATCGCCGGAGACGCCGGCGTTGGCGACCGTGACATCGTAGCCCTTGGCGCGCAGCGCCGCCTGCAGCTTCTCGGTGAAGCCCTGACCTGGCCCGAGGCCATAACCCGCCATCAGGCTGTCGCCGAAACCGACAATGGTGAATGGTTCGGCACGCGCCGACGAAATGGCGCCGCAAATGGCGAGGAAAAGGGCGAAGGCTGCGGCAAAGGTGTGTTTGAAAGCCATGCGGCAGGCCCCATATGACCAGGAACATCTGTTGGCGAAGGCAGGTTTTCGTCTTTGTCGAGCATCGGATGCTCTAGCCTTCATCCCCCATATAGGACGATTTGATTTTGGAAGAAGCCGTCATTTCGCTGAAAGACGTATCGCTGACGCTCGGCGAAGGTGCATCCTCGGTCCATGTGCTGAAGGGCGTCAGCCTCGATGTGGCGGGCGGCGAAGCGACAGGCATCGTTGGACCTTCAGGTTCGGGAAAGTCGACATTGCTGATGGTTTTGGCCGGACTTGAAAGGGTCGATTCGGGTACGGTCCGAATTGCCGGCGAGCTGCTCAACGGCAAAAGCGAAGATCAGATCGCATCGTTTCGGGGACGAAACATCGGCATCGTGTTCCAGTCGTTCCATCTCATCCCCAATATGACGGCGCTGGAAAACGTTGCGGTCCCGCTGGAGCTTGCCGGCCATGTCGATCCATTCGGCGTGGCGGCGCGCGAGCTGGCGGCGGTCGGTCTCAGCGATCGCGTCACCCATTACCCCGGCGAATTGTCTGGCGGCGAGCAGCAGCGCGTGGCGATCGCCCGGGCGCTGGCGCCGTCGCCGCGCATCCTGATCGCCGACGAGCCGACCGGCAATCTCGACCAGGCAACGGGGCGGCACGTCGCCGACCTGCTGTTTGCCAAGGCGGCCGAACGCGGCATGACGCTGGTGCTGGTCACGCATGACCCGCTACTCGCGGCGCGCTGCTCGCGCCAGGTGTCGATGAGGTCGGGGCTGATCGAAGACGCGCCTAAGCCGGCCACCTGGCTGGCAAGGTGACCGCATGATGCCGCTGGCGCGCACGCTGAGGCTCGCCTTTCGGTTTTCGCTGCGAGAAATGCGTGGCGGACTGTCCGGCTTCCTGATCTTCCTTGCCTGCATCGCGCTCGGCGTCGCTGCGATCGGCGGCGTCAATTCGGTGGCGCAAGCGATTTCCGCCGGTGTTGCCGACCAGGGCCAGACGCTGCTCGGCGGCGATCTCCGCTTCCAGCTCAACCAGCGCGATCCGACCAGAGCCGAACGCAGCTTCCTCGACCAGCTTGGCACGGTTTCGCACAGTGCCAATATGCGCTCGATGGCGAGGCTCGAGGACGGCTCCGACCAGGCGCTGGTCGAGGCCAAGGCGGTCGACGGCGCCTATCCGCTCTACGGCGCGCTGGAGACCGAGCCGGTGCTGTCGCGAGAGGATCTGTTCGGCGAAAAATCCGGCGTCTTCGGCGCCGCCGCGCCGGACCTCTTGTTCGAGCGGCTGAACCTTGGCATCGGTGACCGGCTGAAGCTAGGCAGCGCGACGTTCGAGCTGCGCGCCAGGCTGGTCAACGAGCCGGATGCGGTGTCGGATGGCTTCGGCTTTGCGCCGCGGCTGATGGTGTCGACCGACGGGCTTGCCGCTTCCGACCTGATCCAGCCGGGCAGCCTGGTCGAGAACGCCTATAAGGTCCGGCTGCCCGGCGGCACCGGCGAGGCACGGATCAAGGCGATCCAGGACCAGGCGGCAAACCAGTTCCCGCAGGCCGGCTGGTCGATCCGCACCCGCAGCAACGCAGCACCGGCGCTGTCCTCGAATATCGAGCGGTTTTCGCAATTCCTGACGCTGGTTGGGTTGACAGCGCTGGTGGTCGGCGGCGTCGGCGTGGCCAATGCCGTGCGTGCCTATCTCGACGGCAAGCGCGGCGTCATCGCCACCTTCAAGAGCCTGGGGGCTTCGGGCGGCTTCGTCTTTGCCGTCTATCTGGTGCAGATCCTGATGATCGCCGCCCTCGGCATCACGCTAGGCCTTGTGCTTGGCGCGCTGATGCCGTTCGCGGCCAGCGCCGCACTCCAATCGGTCATTCCAGTGCCGGCGGAAGGTGGGTTCTATCCCGGCGCCCTCGGCATGGCAGCGCTGTTCGGGCTGCTGGTGACGCTGGCTTTCGCCTTGCTGCCGCTCGGCCGCGCCCGCGACGTGCCGGCAACGGCGCTGTTTCGCGAAATGGGTTTCGAGGGCCGCGGTTTTCCCCGCCCGCTCTATATCGCCGCGGCATTGGGCATCGCGCTGTTGCTCGCGGTACTGGCGATCCTGTTTTCCGGCGACCGCCGTATTGCCTCGATCTTCGTTGGCGCCACGATCTTTTCGTTCCTGGTGCTGCGTGTGGTCGGCTCGCTGGTGCAGTGGGCGGCGAAGAAAAGCCCGCGCGTGCGCTCGACCGCGCTCAGGCTCGCCATCGGCAACATCCATCGGCCTGGCGCCTTGACGCCGTCCGTGGTGCTGTCGTTGGGACTCGGGCTGACGCTGCTGGTGACGCTGGCGTTGATCGACGGCAATCTCAGGCGGCAGATCTCGGGCAGCCTGCCGGAAAGGGCACCGAACTTCTTCTTCGTCGATATCCAGAGCAGTGACGTCGATGCCTTCTCCGCGCTGGTCGGCAAAGGGGCACCGCAAGGCAGGCTGATCAAGGTGCCGATGCTGCGCGGCCGGGTGATGGCGCTCAACGGCGTCGATGTCGACAAGGTCAAGGTTCCGGCCGAAGGCGCCTGGGTACTGCGCGGCGATCGCGGCCTGACCTATGACGCAAAGCTGCCGGAGAATGCGACGCTGACCGAGGGCAGCTGGTGGCCGGAGAACTATGCCGGCGCGCCGCTGGTCTCGTTTTCCGCCGAGGAAGGCAAAGAGATCGGGCTGAAGCTCGGCGACACCATCACCGTCAACGTGCTCGGCCGCAACATCACGGCCAAGATCGCCAACTTCCGCCAGGTCGAATGGGAAACCATGGGCATCAATTTCGTCATGGTGTTCTCGCCCAACACATTCGCCGGTGCGCCGCATGGCTGGTTGGCGACGCTGACCGAGACGAATGCTTCGGCAGCCGACGATGCGCATCTTCTCAACGCCGTCACGCGTGCCTTTCCCGCGGTGACGACGGTCAGGGTCAAGGACGCGCTCGAAATCGTCAACCGGCTGGTGGCGCAGCTCGGCACAGCAATCAGGGCAGCAGCGGGCGTGGCGTTGATCGCCTCGGTGCTGGTGCTGGCCGGGGCGCTCGCCGCCGGCAACCGGGCTCGCATTCACGACGCGGTGGTGCTGAAGACCCTGGGTGCGACCAGAAAAACGCTGATCGCCGCGTTTTCGCTGGAATACATGCTGATCGGCCTTGCTACCGCGATCTTCGCGCTGGCGGCGGGCGCTGTGGCGGCATGGTTCGTCGTCGCGCGCATCATGACGCTGCCATCGCACTTCATGCCCGAGGTGGCGGTGGCGACCATCGGCTTTTCGCTGGTGGTCACGGTCGGCATCGGCCTTGCCGGCACGTGGCGGGTGCTGGGCCACAAGGCGGCGCCGGTGCTGCGGAATCTTTGAGCCAGAGCCGTTTTGGATTAAATCTCGGTAATGTTCCGGGCGGGAAGGCCAATAAAACCGTATCTCTGGCACTTCACGGAGCATTACGCTTGGTTACGGTCTTGTCCTTTACGCCAAGAACCATCATATTTCGGCGCAGGCATGCTGGAGCCCCGCCAGCGGCGCCTGGGTTCAAAAGGACCTGACACCGGACGGGGCAGAAGCAATATGAGGATTTCCATGGCTGATCCCGTTCGCAATTATCAGACGCGCGCCGTGCCCGGCGCTGGCGTCGATGCTGCCATCGACCAGGGCCTGCGGGCCTACATGATCAAGGTCTACAATCTGATGGGGCTTGGCCTCCTCATCACCGGCCTTGCCGCGGTCGGCACAATCATGCTGGCCACCACCAGCGATCCCGCCTCGGCGGTCGCGACGTTGCCAAGCGGCGAGATGCTGACCTCGTTCGGCTACGCGATCTTCGGCTCGCCGCTGAAATGGCTGGTGATCTTCGCCCCGCTGGCAGCGGTGATGTTCCTGTCGTTCCGCGTCCAGTCGATGAGCGTTTCGGCCGCGCAGACGACATTCTGGGTCTATGCCGGCCTCGTCGGCCTGTCGCTGTCGTCGATCTTCCTGGTCTACACCACCGCCAGCATCTCGCAGACCTTCTTCGCCACCGCCGCCGCCTTTGGCGGGCTGTCGCTCTACGGCTACACGACCAAGCGCGATCTCTCGGCGTTCGGGTCGTTCCTGGTCATGGGCCTGGTCGGCCTGATCATCGCGATGGTGATCAACGTCTTCCTGCAGTCGTCGGCGCTTTCCTTCGCCGTTTCGGCGATCGGCGTGCTGATCTTCGCGGGCCTCACCGCCTACGACACGCAGAACATCAAGGAGATGTACTTCGAGGGCGACGAGACCGATGTCGCCGGCCGCAAGGCGATCATGGGCGCATTGAGGCTCTATCTCGACTTCATCAACCTGTTTATGTTTCTGCTGCAGTTCATGGGCGACCGTCGCTAAATACGGTTTTCCTGGACCAGCGAGTTCGAAAAGGGCGGCCCAATGGCCGCCCTTTTCTTTTGTCCCGGCTTTTGCTGTGATATAGGGCAGATGAACGACGTGCCTAAATTATGAGCTGCATCACCTTGCGGGCCGCGACGTCGGCCGATCTCGACCGGATCACGGAAATCTATGCCGACGCGGTGACGAATGGCACGGCGAGCTATGAACTCGAACCGCCGAGCCGCGCCGAGATGGGCACGCGCTTCGACACTCTGATGGCGGGCGGCTTTCCCTATCTCGTTGCGGAAAAGGCCGGCGCCGTGCTCGGCTATGCCTATGCCGGGGCGTTCCGGCCGCGCCCGGCCTACCGCTTCGTCGTCGAGGATTCCGTCTATGTCGCGCCCGAGGCCAAAGGGCAAGGCGTCGGGCTGCTCTTGATGCAAGGGCTGATCGAAGCGGCCAAGGCGGCGGGTTTTCGCCAGATCATCGCGGTGATCGGCGACGGCCGGCCCGACAGCGCCTCGGTAAGGTTGCACGAGAAGCTCGGCTTTCGTCATTCCGGCCGCCTGGAAGGCTCAGGCTATAAGCACGGACGCTGGCTGGACACGGTTTTCATGCAGCTGCCGATCAACGGCGGGGCGTCCATCCCGCCTGATCCGCAATCGCTGCCCGAGCGCAAGTTCCGCCTGCAAAAATAAAGGGTTACGCCTCGACCAGCTTCAGTGTTCGGTCGAACACGCCAAGCACCCGGCCGAGTTCCTGGCCGCGCTTGAGGATGCGCCCGCCGGCGGCGATGACGGCGAACGCGCCTTGCCGGCGCGCCAGCTTCGGATCCTTGACGATCTGGAAAAGCGGCACTTCGCTGGTGCGGCGGAAGACGGAAAAAACGGCGCGGTCGGCGAGATGGTCGATGGCATAGTCGCGCCACTCATTGGCGGCAACCATACGGCCGTAGAGCCTGAGGATCTGGTCCAGTTCGCGCCGGTCGAACCGCACCGGCTGGTCGAGGCGTTCGCGTCTTGCCTCATGCAGCGGGATCAATATTGCGGATGCGTCCCCATCCTCCGTCCCGCTGCTGCGATCAGTCATGCCTGGATCCTCGCAATGAATCGTACGCCGACCAAAGTTGGCGCTTTCGTTGCCGAATTGCAAGGCCCGGCCGGGCAACGGCAGCACCGCGCGGTTTCTCCAGCGTCCAGTCACGTTTGCGAAACGCCTGTTGAAATTGGTGATGCTTTGCCACAATCCTGCCTTTTTTTATCCGTGCTCATGCCCCAATGTCCGACGAATTTACCGGCGTTGCCTGAGACGGTTCGGTCCGGCACCGGCTCGTAAACCCCAAGCCCCCCGCCCACGGGTCTGCGTCGGATCGAACCAACCTCGGTTTTTCCTTGGAAAGATCGGGTGCGACGATCCCAAAACCTAAATGACCGGCGTCAGAAGCAAGCTGACGCCGGTTTTTTATTAGCCGTGGCGATGCGATCCATCCAGATAGGCTGTCGTCGGAGGCTTGAGCGCGGTTATCCCTTCTCCCACAACAAGGGGAGAACGGGGGGCGCCCTATCTAAGGCTTGCGGATAAAGGCTGCGCCCAGGATCGGCCCGGGCATGCCGTCCTTGCCGACCGACTGCAGCAGCACGGCGCAGCCGCCCTTCTTGGCGATCTCGCTCATCGGCAGTTCGTAGCGCTGCGCCTTGCCGTGCCACATGCCGGCGGTCTGGATGCTGGAGACGGCGTTCCAGTAGGTCATGCTGCGGCCGCTGTTTTCGCCCTTGCCGATCTTTATCGTCTGCGGCGGATTGAAATAGACGATGACGACATGCGCGTCGGTTGGGCCGGTCACAGCGTCGCCGGCATCGATCATGACGCGATCGCTGGTCCGGCTGACCTTGATGCCGACGCGCATGCCTTCGCCGACCCTCTCCATGCGGGCCAGCGCGCCGTCGACTTCCTTGCGGCTGGCGCCGTTGACATGGCTGCGGCCGTTTATGACGGCTTGCGGGGTGTAGACGGAACGACTGCCGAAGGCGCGCATATACTCGTATTGCCGCTCGGTATTTTCCTTGCGGCTCAGCGTGTCCTGCCAGCCGAGGTAATCCCAATAATCGACATGATAGGCGAGCGCGACGATGTCCTCTTTGGCGGCGAGCTCGGCGAAGAATTCATCTGCCGGCGGACAGGAGTTGCATCCCTGGCTGGTGAAGAGCTCGACGACGCCTAATGGCTTGTCGGTTGGCTCGGCAAGGGCCCTGCCGGCAAACGCCGAGAGGGCCAGCGCAAGGGCCGCAAGCCGCAATGGTCTTCGAGATGGCATAGCCGTTCCGATCCCGCCGGTGACGCCGGCTTTGTTCTGGTTGTCGAAATATGTGGCAGAAGCGGCAGTCAACGGGAAGTCACGTTGCGGTGAAATTTTGCCGTTGCAACCGCTGGCAAGGGCGCAATAGGTGGACTTGCACTTTACGATGGAAGCGATTCGGGCGGCAATCAGCATGTGGCAATCTCTCCTGGCGCCGGTCGACCTCTATTGCGAACGGACGGGGCCGGAATTCTGGGCCGAACCGCTCAATGCGCTGAGCAATCTGGCTTTTTTTGCCGCCGGGCTATGGGGTGTCTGGCAGGTGCGCAAGCGCGGCACCGGCACCTTCGCCGAAGTGCTGGCCTGGTGGGTGGTGGCGATCGGCGTCGGCTCGTCGCTGTTCCACACCTTTGCCAACCGTGGCACGGTCTGGGCCGACGTGCTGCCGATCGCCGGGTTCACGCTGGCCTACACGCTGTTCAACCTGCGGCGTTTTCTCGGCATGAAATGGGGCAAGGCGATCGCCATTTTCGTCGCCTTCTATGCCGTCGCCGGGCTGGTGACCTTTGCCGTGCCCGACTGGCTGCGCCAGGCGTCGAACGGGACGACCGGCTATCTGCCGCCCTTCCTGGCGCTCGCCTTCTTCGGCGCCATGGTGGCGGCCAGCGGCAACCGTGCCGGCTGGTACAATCTGGCGGGCTCGGCGATCTTCGTCGTGTCGGTCATCTGCCGGATGATCGATCCGCTGGTCTGCGGCGGCTTTCCGCTCGGCACGCATTTCCTGTGGCACATATTCAACGGGCTGATGCTCGGCGTGCTGCTGGCGGCGACAGCGCGGTTTGGAAAGCCGGGAATTAGGGCAGTAGGGCAGTAGGGCAGTAGGGCAGTAGGGCAGTAGGGGAATAAGTCGCTTCTCCTTGCTTCACCCTACTGCCCTACTCCCTTAAGCGGCCAGATCGCGCAGCACGTATTGCAGGATGCCGCCATTCTTGAAGTAGTCGAGCTCGTCCAGCGTATCGATGCGGCAGATGATCGGAACCTCTTTGACGCTGCCGTCGCCGTAGGTGATCCTGGCGATCATCTTCTGCCGCGGCTTGATGTTGCCCAGTCCGTCGATCTCGACCAGTTCGTCGCCCTTGAGGTTGAGCGAGGCCCATGAGGTGCCTTCCTCGAAGACGAAGGGGATGACGCCCATACCGACAAGATTGGAGCGGTGGATGCGCTCGAAGGACTGGGCGATGACGGCGCGGACGCCCAGCAAATTGGTGCCCTTGGCCGCCCAGTCGCGCGACGAGCCGTTGCCATATTCGACGCCGGCGAAGATGACCAGCGGCACGCCTTCCTTCTTGTACCGCATGGCGGCGTCGTAGATCGATTCCTCTTCTTTCGACGGGTAATGGATGGTGTAGCCGCCCTCGCGGCCGTTCTCGCCCAGCATGTGGTTGCGGATGCGGATGTTGGCGAAGGTGCCGCGCATCATTACCTCATGATTGCCGCGGCGCGTGCCGTACTGGTTGAAATCGGCGACGCCGACGCCGTGGTCGGTGAGGTACTTGCCGGCCGGCGAGGCTGCCTTGATCGAACCGGCCGGCGAAATGTGGTCGGTGGTGATCTTGTCGCCGAACAGACCGAGCACACGCGCGCCCTTGATATCGCCGATCTTGCCGAAGCCCGACGTCATGCCGGCGAAATAGGGCGGGTTCTGCACATAGGTGGAATTGTCGTCCCAGGCATAGGTCTGGCCTTCCGGCGCCTTGACGTTCTGCCAGTACTCGTCGCCCTTGAAGACGTCTGCATATTTGCGGGCGAACAATTCGCGCGTGACGTTCTTCTCGATGAATTCCTGGATCTCGACCGAACTCGGCCAGATATCCTTGAGATAGACCGGATTGCCGTTGCGATCCTCGCCGAGCGGCTCGGTGGTCAGATCCTTGGTCACGGTCCCGGCCAGCGCGTGGGCGACGACCAGTGGCGGCGAGGCGAGATAGTTCGCTTGCACGTCGGGCGAGACGCGGCCTTCGAAATTGCGGTTGCCGGACAAGACTGCCGCAGCAATCAAGCCCTTATCGTTGATGGTCTTGGAGATCGGCGCCGGCAATGGGCCGGAATTGCCGATGCAGGTGGTGCAGCCGAAGCCGACCAGGTTGAAGCCGATCTGGTCGAGCTCCTTCTGCAGGCCGGATTTCTCGAGATATTCGGCGACGACCTGGCTGCCCGGCGCCAATGAGGTCTTGACCCACGGCTTCTGCTTGAGGCCGAGCCGGTTGGCATTGCGCGCCAACAGCCCGGCGCCGATCAGCACGCTCGGGTTCGATGTGTTGGTGCAGGAGGTGATGGCGGCGATGACCACATCGCCATGGCCAAGATCGTAGCTCGTGCCCTCGACGGCATAGCGCTTGTCGATTTCGGCGGCCTTCCTGTATTCGGACTCCATGGCCTTGGCGAAGCCAGCCGGAATGTCTTCAAGTGCGACCCGGCCTTCCGGCCGCTTCGGGCCGGCCATCGACGGGACGACACTGCCGAGATCGAGCTCCAGCAGGTCGGTGAAGACCGGATCGGCCGAGCCGGCATCGCGCCACAAGCCTTGCGCCTTCGAATAAGCCTCGACCAGGGCGATGCGGCTTTCGTCGCGACCGGACATTGTCAGATAGCGGATGGTTTCGCTGTCGACCGGGAAGAAGCCGCAGGTGGCGCCATATTCCGGCGCCATGTTGCCGATGGTGGCGCGGTCGGCCAGCGTCATGTTGGACAGGCCCGGCCCGAAGAATTCGACGAACTTGCCGACGACGCCCTTCTTGCGCAGCATCTGGGTGACGGTGAGCACCAGGTCGGTGGCGGTGACGCCTTCCCTCAGCCTGCCGGTGAGCCGGAAGCCGATGACTTCAGGCAGCAGCATGGAGACCGGCTGGCCAAGCATCGCGGCCTCCGCCTCGATGCCGCCGACGCCCCAGCCGAGCACGCCGAGGCCGTTGATCATCGTGGTATGTGAATCTGTGCCGACGCAGGTGTCGGGATAGGCGGTGGTCTCGCCGTCTTCGCTGTTGGTCCACACGACCTGGCCGAGATATTCGAGATTGACCTGATGGCAGATGCCGGTGCCGGGCGGCACGACGCGGAAATTGCGGAACGCCTGCTGGCCCCATTTCAGGAACTTGTAGCGTTCCTCGTTGCGCTCATATTCAAGCTCGACATTGCGGGCGAAAGCCAACGGCGTGCCGAATTCGTCGACGATGACCGAGTGGTCGATGACCAGATCGACCGGCACCAGCGGATTGATCTTTTGCGGATCGCCGCCGAGCGAGGCCATGGCGTCGCGCATGGCGGCAAGGTCGACCACGGCTGGAACGCCGGTGAAATCCTGCATCAGCACGCGAGCCGGGCGATAGGCGATCTCGACGCCGGCGGTGCCCCGGTCAGTCAGCCAGCCGGCGACCGCCTGGATGCTCTCCTTGGTAACGGAACGGCCCTCCTCGTTGCGCAGCAGATTCTCCAGCAGCACCTTCATCGAATAGGGCAATTGGGCAATACCGGTGAGGCCGTTCTTTTCGGCCTCGACAAGGTCATAGTAAATGTACTCGGTGCCGCTGGCGGTCAGCGTGCGGCGGCAATTGAAGCTGTCGAGTGATTTGGACACGTGCGATCCCTAACTGTCGGTTGCCGGAAGGGAACGGACGCCAGTGGGCATGCAAATCACGCGCAAAGGTGCGGGTACGGCCATTTCCGCTATCCGTTCCCAAGCGTCCGGGCCGTTCAAGGCGGCACGCGCGCTGGTTCGGCGCAAATTCGGTTCCCGTGCCGACCGCTGGCACGGATGATGCGGATATAGAGAATTTTCTGGAATAGTTCTAGACACGGAATCGCCATTTTTGCTGCGGCGCACCGAAGCCGCGCCTGAACTTTCGGCGAAGGGGGACGGATGCGGCTGATCGCCGAAAATCTGGGCGGCGAACGCGGCGGCGAGACGGTATTTTCCGGCATCGAATTCGCGCTGGGGGATGGCCAGGCTCTGGTCGTCACCGGGCCGAACGGCGCCGGCAAATCGACGCTGCTCAGGATCGTCGCCGGACTGTTGCCGGTGGCGGCAGGCCGTGTGCGGTTCGAAGATGGTGGCGAAGACTTTGCGTCGGCGGCCTCGGCGTGTCACTATCTCGGCCACCTCAACGCGATGAAGACGGCGCTGAGCGTTACGGAAAACCTGTGCTTCTGGCGCGATTTTTCGGGCGCCGGTTCCGCGGGTGTTGGAGAGGCGCTGGAAACCGTCGGGCTGGGCGGCATCGGCCATCTGCCTTTCGGCTATCTCTCGACCGGGCAACGCCGCCGCGCGGCGATTGCAAAACTGCTGGTAAGCCACCGGCCATTGTGGCTGCTCGATGAGCCGACGGCAGGACTGGACAACGCTTCGGAGGAGAGATTCGGCGAATTGATGGGGAAGCACCTCGAGAGTGGGGGGATCGTGGTTGCGGCGACGCATTTGCCGCTTGGGATCGAGGGAAAGGAATTGAGGATGACCGGCTGATGTTGGCATTCCTTCACGGGCGAAAGCATCTCACATCATGCTAGCCCTCTTCCTGCGCGACATCCGCCTGAGTATCCGCGCCGGCGGCGGGGCGCTTACCGGCGTGATTTTCTTTCTCGCCGTTATCGCGACCATCCCCTTCGGCGTCGGTCCCGAGCTGAAGCTGCTGGCCCGCATCGGCCCGGCGATCCTGTGGATCGCCGCATTGCTGGCCTGCTTGCTCGGCCTCGACCGGCTGTTCCAGGCCGACCGCGAGGACGGCTCGCTCGATCTTCTGGTGCTTGGCAACGACCGGCACATGCTGGCCTTGACCGTTCTGACGAAATGCCTGGCGCATTGGGCGGGAAGCGTGCTGCCGCTGGTCATCGCCGCTCCCTTGCTCGGCCTGTTCATGAACATGGAGCCCATCGGCATCGGTGCGACGGCGCTGACGCTTCTGGTCGGTACGCCGGCGATCACCTTCATCGGTGCCGCCGGTGCCGCGGTGGCGGTGGCGCTGCCGCGCGGGGGCCTGCTGATCTCGGTGCTGGTGCTGCCGCTAACCATTCCCGTGCTGATCTTCGGCGTATCAGCAAGCTATGGCGCGGTGGCGAACCCCGATCCTTTTCTGCAGCCCTTCCTCATTCTCGCCGCGCTGACCCTGTTCCTTGCCGTGCTCGGGCCGGTGGCGGCGGCGCTGGCGCTGCGGCACGGAACGGATTGAGGCGTCGACTTCAGCTCATGCCTGCGGCGCGGCGAACAATTGCGGAGCCGATGGCGCGGCGTTAAGAGAAGACATGTCGGAACAAGGCGAGACGGACGGGTTGGAAAGCGCCGCGGAGCGAAAAGCATGAGCGTTCACGCCCTTTATGTCACCGCCGCCTATGCGATCACGGCCGTGGTGCTGGGTGGGCTGATCGGCTGGATTCTGCTCGACCAGCGCGGCCGCAAGCGAGAGCTTGCCGAGCTGGAGGCATCCGGCGTGCGCCGGCGCTCCGATAAGGCAGTAAAATCATGAGCACGGAAACCCAAACACCGGCGCGCCGCCGCCTGATCGTGCTGCTGCCGCTGGTGGTCTTTCTCGGGCTGGCGGGATTGTTCCTGGCGCAGCTTTTGTCCGGGCGCGACGTGTCGGAAGTGCCGTCAGCGCTGATCGGCCTGCCGGCGCCGCAGACCAACCTGCCGGCGCTCGAAGGCACCAATTTGCCGGGCCTCGATTCAAAACAGTTCGCCGGCAAGGTGACGCTGGTCAACGTCTTCGCGTCCTGGTGCGCGCCGTGCCGCGAAGAGCATCCGGTGCTGCTGGCGCTGTCGCAGGACAGACGCTTCGTCATGGCGGCGCTGAACTACAAGGACCAGCCGGAAAACGCCCGTCGGTTCCTTGGCGATCTCGGCAATCCATTCCAGGCGATCGGCGTCGACCAAGCCGGACGCACGGCGATCGACTGGGGTGTCTACGGCGTGCCGGAAACCTTCGTCATCGGCAAGGATGGCAAGATCGCCCATAAGCATGTAGGGCCGCTGACGCCGGACTCGGCGCGGACGCTGCTGTTACCCGAAATCGAGAAGGCGCTCGCGGCTGCGGGCTGAGACACCTGAAACGCGATGGACGAACGAGACATCCGCGATCATTTTCTGGCACAGGCGAAAGCCTGCGATGGACTTGGCTCGCCTTTCACCGCGAATTTATGCCGTGCGCTCGCTAAGGTTCTCGACGCAAACACCAGGACCGGGCAGGCGGTGCTCGGTTGGCCGGGCGACGCGCGCGCCGACGCCCTCGCATTGCGGCTTTGCGGCGCGCTGCATGGGTTGGTCCTGACGGGTGCCAATGAGCGATTGGCACTGATCTATCCGCCCAACCAGACAAGCGAATCCGAGATCGCGGCGGTGCTGCCGGAGGCAATTGCGCGATCCGACGAGCGGATCGTCGCCGGCCTCGCCGGTGCGCCGCAGACCAATGAAATCGCCCGGTCGGCGATGCTGCTGCCTGGATTTCTGACAGTCGCGCGGG
Organism: Mesorhizobium sp. M0018; assembly: GCF_040323955.1. Lineage (NCBI taxonomy): Bacteria > Pseudomonadati > Pseudomonadota > Alphaproteobacteria > Hyphomicrobiales > Phyllobacteriaceae > Mesorhizobium > Mesorhizobium sp. M0018. Next base: position 21,489 of record NZ_JAMYVL010000009.1, read on the forward strand.
AAACCGGCCTGCCGCTGGACTTGTGCGAGATTGGCGCCAGCGCTGGGCTCAATCTCCTGTTCGACAGCTTTCACTACCGCTACGGCGATGCCGAGTGGGGCGACCGGACCTCCACCGTTCGGTTGGCGCCGGAGGTGCGCGGACTCGCTGTTCCGCTTGGTGGAGCGATCGACGTCCGCCACCGCGCCGGCTGTGACATCGCGCCGGTAGATGTCGCCGACGCAGCCACACGGTTACGGCTTCGGTCTTACGTCTGGGCCGATCAGGCTACGCGGCTGGCCCGGCTCGACGCTGCGCTGTCACTTGCCGAAAAGTTTCGACCGCCACTTGTCAAAGCGGACGCGGCGGATTTTGTCGGGAAGGCGCTGGCCGCGCGGCAGGAGGGTGGCGCTTTTGTGCTCTATCATTCGATCATGTGGCAATACCTGCCGCGGGCGACCAAGGATGCGATCATCGTCGCCCTGGAGCAGGCGGGCAGACAGGCCACGGCCGCTGCGCCTATCGCAAGGCTGAGGATGGAGCCGCGCGATCCCACAAACAATTGGGCGGTACTCAGCCTGACTTTATGGCCGGGCGGCGAGACGCACCGCCTGGCCCATTGCGATTACCACGGCCGCTGGATCGAATGGGTGGGCTAAGCCCGATCCCATTCACTCAGCCGTAGATCTGCTTGTGGACCTGGTAGAGCATTTCTGAGCGGTCGGCGCGCATGTCGGCGAGGTCGCGGCTGCTGAAGCTGTCGATTTCGGCGACGAGGCGGTTGTAATGCCGGCGCTTGGCGATGCTGGCGCGAGCGCGGCTCATGAGGCTGTCGATGATCATAGCGAGTTTCCTTTTGCGCCGCATTTCGCGGCCAGTTGTTCCTCCCTTGATCGATACGGAGCATGACATAGTTATGGTGCATTGCAAAAATAAGATGTTGCAATGCACCATTGCGCTGGGCGCATAGCCGGTTAACGGGATGTGACCTGCCGTCCGGGCCAGCATTCGCATTCCATAATGCTCTGACGCATCATCGATCTTGCCATATCGATCGCAGGCTGGCTTGATCGCGCCCTTGCCAAGCGACTGCTACCGGGAGGAACCATGGCCAGCGAATTCTACGAAGTTCTCGATCCGCGCTTTTCGCGGCTGTTCAACGGCAATGCACAGGTCGACAGGCTGTTTACCGGCTGCCGATGGGCGGAAGGACCGGCCTGGTTCGCGGCCGGGCGCTATGTGGTCTGGTCCGACATCCCGAACAATCGCATGCTGCGGTACGACGAGACCGACGGCTGCGTCAGCGTATTCCGTCAGCCGTCCGGCAATTCCAACGGCAACACCGTCGACCGGCAAGGCCGGCTGGTTACTTGCGAGCATTCCGGCCGCCGCGTCAGCCGCACCGAGCATGACGGCTCGGTCATCACCATCACCGACAAATGGCGCGGCAAGCGGCTGAACTCGCCCAATGACGCGGTGGTCAAGTCCGATGGCTCGATCTGGTTCACCGATCCGAGCTACGGCATCGATACCGATTACGAGGGCGACAAGGCCGAAAGCGAAATCGGCGCCTGCCATGTCTACCGGGTCGATCCCGGCACCGGCGAGACCGAGGCGGTGATCACCGACATGGTCAGGCCCAACGGGCTCGCCTTCTCGCTCGACGAGCGCCAACTCTATGTCGCGGATACCGGCCGCACGCATGGTGCGCAAAATCCGGCGCACATCCGGGTGTTCAATGTCGGCCAGGGCGGCAAGACGGTCTCAGGCGAAAAGGTCTTTGCCGACTGCACCGCCGGCCTGTTCGACGGTTTCAGGCTGGATGCGGACGGCCGCATCTGGACCAGCACCGCCGACGGGGTCCATTGCTACGATCCAGACGGGACGCTGATCGGCAAGGTCAAGGTACCGGAAGTCGTTGCTAATTGCGTGTTCGGCGGCAACAAGCTGAACTGCCTCTACATCGCCGGCACCACATCGCTCTACATGGTCCGGCTCATGGTCAACGGCGCCAAAACCTACTGAGCGGCTGCCAAGCATATGCAAGGGAGGGAACCATGCCATTCGTGAATATCCGCCTGGTCAAGGAGGTGATTGCCGACGACCCGGCCGGCAAAAAGGCCGCGATCGCCGCCCAGGTGACGGCGGCCATCACCGGCGTCACCGGCCTGACCAACAACGATGTCTGGGTGGTTTTCGAGGAGGTCGCTGCACGCGACTGGTTCGTCGGCGGGACCGACGTCGAGACGCGGAGGAGCAAGGGATAGTTCCCGGCACAGATTGGCCGCAGCTCCTAGCGTCGTCATCCCGGGGGCGGAGCAGGAGCGAAACTCCGTCGCGGAGACCCTGGGATGGCGAAAGCACGGTCCGGCGTTCACCGCGAGCGGATGAACTCCGCGAAGGCGGATAGGGCATCGCGCATCGTCAGCCGGTTTTCCGGCTGCGATAAGATATCCTCCACCTCCGGCGGCTTCTTGCCGAGCAGCGCTATTTCGAGCGCTGCTTCCTCATGGAGCGCAAAAGACATTGTCCGCATGATCTCGATCAGTGCGGCGCGGGCAAACAGCGAGCGCGGCGAGGCATGCACCAGCATGGCTGGCTTGCCAACGGCGGCATCGCGCGACACCAGCCAGTCAAGCGCGTTCTTCAGGCCGCCTGGCACACCGTGAGCATATTCCGGGCAGGAGACGATGACGCCGTCAGCGGCGGTGACCGCATCGATCAGCACTGCTGGTTGCGGCGGCGTCCGCTCGCCTTCGTCGTCGGGGTTGAAGATCGGCAGCCGGCCAAGCCCATCATAGACGGAGACGCGACAGTCCGGCGGCGCGTTTTGCGCGAGTGCCGCGACCAGGGCCGAATTGGTCGAGGCGGCGCGCAGGCTGCCGGAGATGGCGAGGATGTTCAGCAAAGGAATGGAGACCGGCTTGGGCGATTCGTTGCCGGGCACGCTACCACATAGTCTCCCTGTATTCCTCATCCAGCCAGCGGTCGGTCGCCTCGGCCGAATCGGCGAGCGCCAGCTGGTCGCGCAGGATCTGGCCGAGCGTCGGCAGCGTCGCGCGGTCGTACCAGCTCTCCGGCTTCCACAGTTCGGAGCGCATGAAGGCCTTGGCGCAATGCATATAGGCGGCCTTGACCGTCACCACGACGACGCTTTGCGGCGCCTTGCCGTCGACCGCCAGCCGCTCGCGTAACGCCGCATCGACGGTGATGCGGGCATCGCCGTTGACACGCAGCGTCTCGTTCATGCCGGGAATGAGGAAGAGCAGCCCGACCGAGGGATTGAGAAGGATGTTCTCCAGCGTGTCGAGCCGGTTGTTGCCCGGCCGGTCGGGGATGGCGATGGTCTTCTCGTCGAGCACTGCCACAAAACCCGGCCTGTCGCCCTTGGGCGTCACATCGGCATTGCCGGCGCCGTCGGACGAGCCGATCAGCACGAACGGGCTCTTGCCGATGAATGAACGGCAGTGGCCGTCCAATGTCTTCAATTCCTTGCGGATCGAGCCGTCGGTCAGCCGAGGCGTCTTGTAGATCGTCCTCAACTCGTCGCGCGTGGTGATGAATTCCATGCCCCTCTCCCCTTATTCTGATGCAATTCCCTAGGGAAAACGCTACGCGCTTTTCCCGGGAAAACCGCTACACACTTTCCTGGAATTGCTCTATTTGCCGGCCTTCTCTTCCTTGCCGGCCTTGTCCTCGAGCGAATGGCGCAGGATCAACGGCATTTGGCTTAACGTGAAGACAAGGGTAATGGGAATCGTGCCCCAGACCTTGAAATAAAGCCAGGCTTCCTCAGAAAAGTTGCGCCACACGATCTCGTTCAGCGCAGCCAGAAAAAGGAAGAAGAGTCCCCATCGGAAAGTGAGCTTGCGCCAGCCTTCGGCGTCGAGATTGAAGGCGGAATCAAAGACATAGCCCAACAGCGATCTGCCAAACGCCAACCCGCCAAGCAACGTGATGCCGAACAGGCTGTTGATGATTGTCGGCTTCATGAAAGCGAAGGTCTTGTCCTGCAGCCACAGCGCCAGTGCGCCAAACACAAACACCACGATGGCCGAGACCAGCGGCATGATCGGCCAGCTGCGCGTCAAAATCCACGAAACGCTGAGCGATAGCGCCGTCGCCACCATAAAGAACGCTGTGGCAATCAGGATAGGCTCGCCGATATGGCCGAGGATCGGAAATTTCCCGACAAGCCACGCGCCGCGGATGGTGGTGAAAAAGAACACCAGACCAGGCCCGAGCTCGAGCAGGAATTTCAGGCCGGGGTTCAACGCCTTGCGGCGTGGATCGGACAGGTCGCGTTCGAGGATGGGTGGGCTCATAAGATCCTTCTTACGCATGATTCAATCCAAAAAGCCTGCAACTTTTCGGGATCATGCTCGTCAAGCCACGCCAGCGATCGCCCTGGCGAATTCGCTTGCGGAAAAGGGTTCGAGGTCGTCGACCTGTTCGCCGACGCCGATGAAATAGACCGGCAATTTATGCTTTGCCGCGATCGCCACCAGAATACCGCCGCGCGCCGTGCCGTCCAGCTTGGTCATCACCAGGCCGTTGACGCCGGCGACATTGCGGAAGATCTCGACCTGGTTGAGCGCGTTCTGGCCGGTGGTGGCATCGACCGTCTGCAGCACGGTGTGCGGCGCTTCCGGATCGAGCTTGCCCAGCACCCGGACGATCTTTTCCAGTTCCGCCATCAGTTCGGTCTTGTTCTGCAGCCGCCCGGCGGTGTCGATGATCAGCACGTCGGAGCCGGCCTCCTTCGCGCGCTCGAATGCATCGTAGGCGAGGCCGGCGGCATCGGCGCCGAGCTTCGAGGCAATGACCGGCGAGTTGGTACGCTCGCCCCAGATCTTCAGCTGCTCGATCGCGGCGGCGCGAAAAGTGTCGCCGGCGGCGAGCATCACCGAGAGGCCGCCATCGGTCAGCTTTGCCGCCAGCTTGCCGATGGTTGTGGTCTTGCCGGTGCCGTTGACACCGACGACCAGGATGACATGCGGCTTGTGGCTGAGATCGAGTTCTAGCGGCATGGCGACATGGGTCAGTACCTTCTCCACCTCGGCCGCCATGATGGCGCGGACTTCGGTGTGGGAGACGTCCTTGCCGTAGCGGCTGGCGGAGAGCGCGTCGGTAACGCGCAAAGCCGTCTCCATGCCGAGATCGGCGCGGATCAGCACGTCCTCCAGGTCCTGCAGCGTGTCCTCGTCAAGCTTCCGCTTGGTGAAGACGCCGGCGATGTTGCCCGACAGCTCCCGGGACGAGCGGGCAAGCCCGTCTCGCATGCGCTGGAACCAGGAACGCCTCGGCGCCGGTTCGGGCGCCTTCTGCGGCTCGGCTTTCTGCTCGACCTTCTTGGTTACGGTGACTTTGCCGGGGGCGGGCTTTGGCTCCGGCGCTGGTTGCGGAACGGCTTCCGGCTCGGGCTTTACCTCCCCCTCGATGGGAGGGTGGGGCGCCGGCACGACCTCCGGTTCGGGCGCGATCTCGGTCAAGATCGGTTTCGTCTCGGCCGGCGCTGGCTGGCGGATCGGGGGCGGTATTTCGGCGGGCGGGACTTCGCGCTCTGGCGCTGCAGAGGGAGCCTCGGTGGGCACTACCGGCACTTCGACGGGTGCAGGTTCCGGCTGGGAGGGGACGATTTCTGGCTGCTGCGGCTCGGCCCGGATCTCCTCCGGTTCCTCAGCAGGCGTTTCCGGCTCGGGTGGAATGGTCGGCGGCGGCTCAGGCTTCTGCTCTTCCGGCGCCGGTTGCGGTGCCGGAGGCAACTCTGGTTCGACTGGCGGTGGAGGTACGGCTTCGACTTCGGGCCGCGATTCTTCGCGTTTCAAAAACTCCGGGACGGCCTGCTCGGCGGCCGGTTTCAGCGCCTCCAGTTCGTCCCATTTGATCGGCGGCAGCGGCGCGGCCTCGTCGGGCCGCTCCTCGACGACTTCCTTCTTGCCGAACGAAAATATCTTCTTGAAAAACCCAGCCATGTCTTGCGCTCTCAGGCGGCGCGGGCGGCAAGCGGCGCGGCGATCAGTCGGATACCGTCATGGCCGGCGATATCAGCCTCGACAATGTCGCCCGGAGCGCCGGCAGAGACCGCGGCCAGCGTAAACCCTTCGGTGCGGCCAAGGCCGTCACGCTCGACCAGGATCGACTGATGCGTTCCAGCGAGCGAGGCAAGATGGCGGCGATAGGCGGCCTCGCCGGCGGCGCGCAGGCGTGCCGCGCGTTGCTTGACGACGTCGCGGCGGAGCTGCGGCATGCGCGCGGCGGGCGTGCCCTGGCGCGGCGAAAACGGGAAGACGTGGAGATGCGTGAGGCCGCATTCCTCGACGATCTCCAGCGAGTTTTCGAACATGGCGTCCGTCTCGGTCGGGAAGCCGGCGATGATGTCGGCGCCGAAAACAATGCCGGGGCGCAGTTTGCGCACATCCTCGCAAAAGCGGATCGACTGGTCGCGGCTGTGCCGGCGCTTCATCCGCTTCAGGATCATGTCGTCACCCGATTGCAGCGACAGATGCAGATGCGGCATCAGCCTCGGCTCGGTGGCGATGGCGTCCAGCAGATCGTCGTCGGCTTCGATCGAGTCGATCGAGGAAAGCCGCAGGCGTTTCACGTCCGGCACCTGCTTCAGGATGGTCTTGACCAATTTGCCGAGCTTCGGTGCGCCCGGCAGATCGGCGCCAAAACTGGTCATGTCGACGCCCGTCAGCACGATCTCGGCATAACCATTGCCGACGAGTCGCTTGATCTGCTCGACCACGGCGCCCATCGGCACCGAGCGCGAATTGCCGCGACCGTACGGAATGATGCAGAAGGTGCAGCGGTGGTCGCAGCCGTTCTGCACCTGGACAAAAGCGCGCGCCCGGCCCTCGATGGCGTCGACCATGTGGGCGGCCGTCTCGCGCACCGAAAAGATATCGTTGACGCGCGCCTTCTCAGTGTCGTTGACGCCGAAATCCGGCAACGCGCGATAGGAATGCGCCTTCAGCTTTTCCTCATTGCCGAGGACGAGATCGACCTCGTCCATGGCGACGAAATCCTGCGGGCCGGTCTGCGCGGCGCAGCCGGTAACGATGATGCGGGCAGCCGGGTTCTCACGGCGGGCTTTTCTGATCGACTGCTTGGCCTGGCGTACAGCCTCGCCGGTGACGGCGCAGGTGTTGAAGATGATGGCGCCGCCTTCGAGGCCGCCGAGGCCCGCACTTTCGGCTTCACGCCGCATCACCTCGGATTCATAGGTGTTCAGCCGGCAGCCGAAGGTGACGACCTCGATACCCTTGTTGCCAAGAGGAGCCATCAGGCGGCGCTTTCGGTGTCGCGCGCCCACGCCCCGGTCGACGGATCGAAGCTGCCGGAAAATTCCCATTCGGCGGCACCGGTGAGGATGACGTGGTCGTCGTCGCGCCACAAAACATGCAGCGAGCCGCCGCCGGGCGTCATCAGCGTGACGCCGCGGCCGGTACGCCGGGTGCGGGACGCGGCGACTACAGCGGCGCAAGCAGCCGTGCCGCAGGCCTTGGTCAGGCCGGCGCCGCGCTCCCAGGTGCGGATGGCCATGGTCTCCGGCGAGGTCACCTGCGCGATGGTGATGTTGGCGCGCTCGGGGAAGATCGGGTGGTTTTCGAGCAGCGGGCCGAAGCGCTCGAGCTCGTACGACCAGACGTCGCGGTCGACCCAGAAGATGGCGTGCGGATTGCCCATCGAGACGACCGACGGCGAATGCAGCACCGGAGCATCGATCGGGCCGATCTGCAGCTCGATCATGCGGGTGTCGCGGAATTCCTCGGCCAGCGGGATGTCCTGCCAGCCAAAGCGCGGCCTGCCCATGTCGACCGAGATCATTCCGTCGGCATGTTCCTCGGCATTGAGGATGCCGGCGACTGTTTCAAAGGCAAATGTCTTCTGGCCGGTCTCGGCGGCGAGCGCCTGGACGACACAACGCATGCCGTTGCCGCAGGCTTGCGCCCTGGTTCCGTCGGAATTCAAGATGTCGATGAAAAAGGCGGTGCCCGGCGTCCTGGGGTCGTGGATCGCCATGATCTGGTCGAACCTGGTCGCCGCATCGGCATTAAGCGCGACGGCTGCCGCAGGCGTCACGCGATCGGCACGGCCACGCATATCGGCAACGATGATTTCGTTGCCGATGCCGTTCATCTTGGCGAAAGGGGCCGCGCTTGCCATCGATCGAAAGGTCTCTTGCCGGTTTGGCGCCTATATGGCGGATAGCGGCAGAAATTACCAGCGCGGCGTGATTTTCAAGTCACCGCGAAGACGCCAAGCACGATCAGCAGGAAGATAATCAGCACGATGCCGATGAGGATGCGTGCGCCGGTGGCAGCGGCTCCGGCCAGTGCCGGCATGCCGAGCAGGCTCGCCGCGGCCGCGATAATCAAAAGAATGATGATCCACCTGATCATGAGAGACACCTCGTAGGCGACAGGTTTGAACACCTACAAACGTCTATGTGATGCCTTAGGTTCCGCCGCGCTAGACCGCCGGCACGTCCCAGACTTCGCCCGGCCGCAAGGCGCGAAAACGTTGCCGCGGCAGGCCGGCAGCATCGAGCGCTTCGCCGAGCTTTCTGGGCGGCTCGTCGATCGGCTCGTTGGTGAGCCGGAACGTGCCCCAGTGACAGCCGGCTGCATAGGCGGCGTTGCACAAAAGCATGCCTTGCACCGCCTCCTCCGGATCCTGGTGATGTGGCGCCATGAACCAGCGCGGCTCGTAGGCGCCGATCGGCAGGATGGCGAGGCGGAAGCCGCCGTGCTTTTGCGCCATCAGCCGGTAATTGATGCCACCGTGGAAGCCGGTATCGCCGGCGAAATAGATCTTTGCGTCGGGTGTCTCGACGACGAAACCCGCCCACAGCGCCATGCGCCGGTCGCGAGTACCGCGGGCCGACCAGTGGTGCACCGGCTCGACATGGACGGCGACGCCATCGCCGATATCGACCCGGTCGCCCCAGTCATGCGCGGAAAGCCTCATACGGGGCACGGCAGCGCCGATGATCGTGTCGTTGCCGAGCGGCGTCAGCAGCAGCGGGTCATGTCTTGTCTTCAGGCGCTTCAGCGTGGCGAGATCGAGATGGTCGTAATGGTTGTGACTGACCAGCACGAGGTCGATCGGCGGCAAATGCGAAAACGCGATGCCCGGCGGATTGACACGTTTCGGCCCGGCGAAGGAGAGCGGCGAGACGCGTCGCGACCAGACTGGGTCGGTCAGGATGTTCAGGCCGGCTGTCTGGACGAGCAGCGAGGAATGACCGACCATGGTGAGGCGCAGCGCAGAACCATCGATGCGCTCGACCGGTCTTGCCGGTGGAAACGGGCTCGGATCCGCCGCCGGCCATTTCGAGCGCTCGCGGCTCAATTGCCATTTCAACAGATCGGCAAAGCGACCCGGCGGCCGTCCGTCGGGATTGAAGAACAAGGTGCCGTCGAAATGATCGCTGGGCGGCCCGCTGTAATAGCGGTTGGCGGCTCTCTTTCTCGCGGCCAAGAAATCGGCTCCCTGCAGTTTGCTGATCGCCAAGAGATAATGCCGGCGCCGGCCCGCACAAGCATTTGAGGTGAACGCCAGGGATTTGGCGCCAGCGCGCCGTATCGAAATCAACCGGAGGTGTCGGCCAAACGGCCAAGGCGTAACGCAATTTCAGGCAATGTGAATTTTGCGATAAATTTGCAACATTACCGGCGCAAACCGTATTTTAACCATATCGGGTTGAAATTTCGCCACCTTCTCCATCTTGGTGAGGGGGACATTGCGCGGACGGCATCCCCAGCCCGATCCGACGGAGGTTGAAGAATGAAATTTTCGAAAACCGGCCCGCTGGCCGTATCGTTGGCCGTGCTCGTTGCGAGCGGCTGTTCAACCTCACGGTTCACATCGATGGACGAGCAGCAGCCGGCGCCGCTGGAAGCTGCGCCCGCCGGCAAGGTGACTGCAAACCAGCTGCCGCCACCGGCGACACCCGGCCCGGCCGACCCGTCGAAATTTCCGACCGCGCCGCAGAACACGCAGGTCGCCTCGCTGCCGCCCGACGGGACGGCGCCGGCCGGTGCAGCCGACCTGACCGCGTCCAGCGTCGCCGGTGTTTGGAAGGCAAGCGTGTCCGGCCAGAGCTGTCAGGTGGCGACGCCGCAGACCAAATTCGGGTCGGGCTACCGCGCCGGACCGCTGCATTGCCCGGCGCCGCTCGATGGCATCAAATCCTGGAACGTCGCCGGCAAGCAACTGACGCTCTACGACGAGAATGGCGGCACGCTGGCACGGCTTTATTCCTCAGGCGGCGAGAAATTCGACGGCCAGACTTCCAACGGCCTGCCGATCTCGCTTACAAGGTAAGAAAACGGCCCCCATTGTTACGCAATTCCGGATGGAAAACCGTTACACACTTTTCTTGGAATTGCTCTCTTTTGTTTTTTACGCAATTCCGGACAGAAAACCGCTGCACACTTTTCTTGGAATTGCTCCGGAACGACGTGACCAATGCATCTGCGTGACGGCCTCCAGACTCATGCGACCGTCAAGCAGCGCTATGACCATCTAGTCGAGACGGGCGCCATCGGGCGCGATCCGGCGCAGGAGCGGATCGCCGCTGCGCTCGACCGGCTGATCGAAGAGATATCGGCAAAGCGGCTGGCGCAGAAATCAAGCGCGCTGGGGTGGTTGTTCGCCCGCAAGCGCGAGGTGCACCAGGCGGTCAAGGGCCTTTATATCCATGGCGGCGTCGGCCGCGGCAAGACCATGCTGATGGACATGTTTTTCGAGCTGCTGCCGGTGCGGCGCAAGCGCCGGGTGCATTTCAACGACTTCATGGCCGACGTGCAGGACCGCATCCAGAAGCACCGACAGGCTCGCAAGAACGGCACGGCCAAGGAGGACGATCCGATCCCGCCGGTGGCGCGCGCGCTGGCCGAGGAAGCCTGGGTGCTATGCTTCGACGAGTTCTCCGTCACCGACATCGCCGATGCGATGATCCTGTCAAGGTTGTTTTCGGCGTTGTTTGCCAATGGCGTGGTGCTGGTTGCCACTTCCAATGTTGCGCCGCAGGATCTCTACCGCGACGGCCTGAACCGTCAGTTGTTTTTGCCGTTTGTCGCTATCCTGGAGCGCCACGCGCAGGTGCTGGCGCTGGACGCCGATAAAGATTACCGCCTCGACAAGCTCAGCCGCATGCCGGTCTACATCACCGCGGCCGATGCCGCCGCCGACCATGCGCTCGACCACGCGTGGGCGGTGATGACGCATGGCAGGCCGACGGCCGAGACGATGTTGACGGTGAAGGGCCGGCACGTCGTGGTGCCGCGTTCTGCCGGCGAGGCGGCGCGGTTTTCCTTCGCCGATCTCTGCGAGAGGCCGCTCGGCGCCCGCGACTATCTTGCCATTGCCAGCCGTTTCTCGACCATCTTCATCGACCGTGTGCCGGTGCTCGGCGAAGGCAAGCGCAACGAAGCCAAGCGCTTCATCCTGCTGGTCGATACGCTCTACGATCATCATGTACGGCTGGTGCTGAGCGCCGCGGCACCGCCGGCGCAGCTCTATACGGCCAAGCGCGGCAACGAAGTCTTCGAGTTCGAGCGCACGGCATCGCGGCTGATCGAGATGCAGAGCCACGACTGGCTGGAGAACTGGGCGGAGAGGCAGGGGGCGCAGGGATCATCGACCGAGGCACGGCAGGCTCAGGCGTGAGGGATAGTACAGAAGGGGTCGCTGCCGCCGGCTATAACCGATAAACATACATGACGAACCCCTCCGCCGGCCCATGCGGCTCTTTTCGCGACTCGTAAAGTGCGCGAGCAGCAACATTGTCCGGCTCGGTGCCGACCCACGCCTCCTCACAGCCATGCTCGCGACCGAGTGCCAACATGGCGCCGAGCATCCTCGTCGCAATGCCCAGGCGTTGAAAGGCCGGCGCCACGCCGACCTCGTCTATGTAGAGTTCGCTCACCTTGTCCGGGTGGCGGTGGATGACGGCTGCGCATTGGCCAACGACGATGCCGTCGGCGACGGCCACGACCATGAAATGACCTGGCTCCGCGAGATAGGCGGAGAGCCGATCCGGCCTGACCGGCTCGTCGAAGACTTCGTCGGCAACCCGCATCACAAGGGCGTCATCGCCAGGAAACAGCCTTCTGATTTCCAGTGCCATTGTGTAGAATTCCTCTAGTCGGCTTCAGAATTTTGACGTTTACGTAATTCCCATTGTTTCTAACCGATTGAAATTACTCACTCCAAAATAATCGTTTGAATTTTTGTGCGGCCGGGGCTATTGCGTGCGGCGAATTTCGCGGTTCCGCAGCATTCCGGCCTCTTCCTCCGACGCCGTCATCAAATCGTCAAGGATTTGGGCGCCGTCATAGTCAAAGGGAAAACATCCTGACATGGCACGCAACAAGATAGCGCTCATCGGCTCGGGCATGATCGGCGGCACCCTCGCCCACATGGTCGGCCTCAAGGATCTCGGCGACGTCGTGCTGTTCGATATCGCCGAAGGCATCCCGCAAGGCAAGGGACTGGACATCGCGCAGTCGTCGCCGGTCGATGGGTTCGACTCGAGGCTGACCGGCGTCAACGACTATGCCGGCATCGAGGGCGCCGATGTCTGCATCGTCACCGCCGGCGTGCCGCGTAAGCCCGGCATGAGCCGCGACGATCTTCTAGGCATCAATCTGAAGGTGATGGAGCAGGTCGGCGCCGGCCTCAAGAAATACGCGCCGAAAGCCTTCCTCATCTGCATCACCAATCCGCTCGACGCCATGGTCTGGGCGCTGCAGAAGTTTTCCGGCCTGCCCAAGAGCCATGTCGTCGGCATGGCCGGTGTGCTCGACAGTTCGCGCTTTCGTTATTTCCTGGCCGAGGAATTCAAGGTCTCGGTCGAGGACGTCACCGCCTTCGTGCTCGGCGGCCATGGCGATTCCATGGTGCCGATGATCCGCTATTCGACGGTTGCCGGCATCCCGCTGCCCGACCTCATCAAGATGGGCTGGACCTCGAAAGAGCGGCTCGACCAGATCGTGCAGCGCACCCGCGACGGCGGCGCCGAGATCGTCGGCCTGCTCAAGACCGGCTCCGCCTTTTATGCGCCGGCCGCCTCGGCCATCGCCATGGCCGAAGCCTATCTCAAGGACAAGAAGCGGGTGCTGCCCTGTGCGGCGTACCTCTCCGGCCAATATGGCGTCAAAAACACCTATGTCGGCGTTCCCGTGGTAATCGGCGCCGGCGGCGTCGAGCGGATCATCGAGATCGAGCTCGCGAAGAGCGAGCAGAAGATGTTCGACAATTCGGTCGCGGCGGTGCAGGGCCTGTGCGACGCCTGCGTCAAGATCGCTCCGCATCTCGCGGCCAAGTAAGCCGGTACCCAAGCCCGCCAAGCAAGCTGGAGACATAGCGCATGAACATCCATGAGTATCAGGGCAAGGCGCTGCTGAAAGGCTTTGGCGCACCCGTGGCCGAGGGCGTGCCGGTGTTCAAGGCGAGCGAGGCGGAAGCTGCCGCCAAGGCGCTGCCAGGCCCGCTCTATGTGGTCAAGAGCCAGATCCATGCCGGCGGCCGCGGCAAGGGCAAGTTCAACGAGCTCGGCCCCAATGCCAAGGGCGGTGTCAGGCTGGCAAAGTCGGTGGCCGAGGTCGTCGCGAACGCCGAGGAGATGCTCGGCCATACGCTGGTCACCAAGCAGACCGGCCCGGCCGGCAAGCAGGTCAACCGGCTCTACGTCGAGGACGGCGCCGACATCGACCGCGAGCTCTATCTGTCGATCCTGGTCGACCGCTCGGTCGGGCGCGTCGCCTTCGTCGTCTCGACCGAGGGCGGCATGGACATCGAGGCGGTCGCCCACGACACGCCGGAAAAGATCATTACCGTCGCCATCGACCCGGAAAAGGGCGTGACGGCCGACGATGTGAAGAAGCTCAACGCCGCACTGAGGCTCGACGGCGACGCCGCCAAGGATGGTGCGACGCTGTTTCCGATCCTCTACAAGGCGTTTGTCGAGAAGGACATGAGCCTGCTCGAGGTCAACCCTTTGATCGTCATGAAGAACGGCCGGCTGCGCGTGCTCGACGCAAAAGTGTCGTTCGACAACAATGCGCTGTTCCGCCACCCCGACGTGCTCGAATTGCGCGACACCACCGAAGAGGACGAGAAGGAGATCGAGGCGTCGAAATACGACCTCGCCTATGTCGCGCTCGACGGCAATATCGGCTGCATGGTCAACGGCGCCGGCCTTGCCATGGCAACGATGGACATCATCAAGCTCTACGGCGCCGAGCCGGCCAACTTCCTCGATGTCGGCGGCGGCGCGTCGAAAGAAAAGGTGACGGCGGCGTTCAAGATCATCACCAAGGATCCGGCGGTCAAAGGCATCCTGATCAACATCTTCGGCGGCATCATGAAGTGCGACATCATCGCCGAGGGCGTCATCGCCGCGGTCAAGGAGGTCGGCCTGCAAGTGCCGCTGGTGGTGCGGCTGGAAGGCACCAATGCCGAGCTCGGCAAGAAGATCATCAACGACAGCGGGCTAAACGTGGTGTCGGCCGATGACCTCGATGACGCAGCCAAGAAGATTGTCGCGGCGGTGAAGGGCGACTGATGCATCGGTTGCTGGCCATAGCGCTCTGCGGCATGGCCTTTTGGGCCAGCGCTGCTGCGGCCGCGGATAGTTCGAAGTCGCCCGCCTGGATCGGCAAGAGGGTCAATCTCTTCATGAACTTATGTCCGGCAACGGCGCCCAGCTTCGGCCGGTTCAACGCGGTTGCCCGGCAAAGCGGGTTCAAGGCCGGATCCGACGGGCTACAAGTCTACAAGGCTACGGAAATCGTTGCCTCAATCAAGAGTTCGAACGGTCGCTGCGACTGCCTGGTCTCCTTCGGCACCAACGATCCGAAGCTGGCCGCCAACATGATCCTGAAAAGGCTTCTGACCAAATATGGCAGCAGTTTCCAAGCCGATGATGACCCCAAGTCCCTTGGTGAATTGAGAACGTCTGGCGGCAATTTATCGGTGCAGATCGTGACGATCCGGCGCGCCGGGGGCCGATGGATCGGTGCTGTCGTTCACGGAAACCAAAAATGCCCAGCTTGAAAACAGAACTTCAGGGTCAAGGTCGATAGGCGATGCCTCCGCACAAGATAAACCTCGTCGAGGCGGCGGATCAGAAGATCAAGAAGGTCTTCGATCCGCATATCGCCGGCGACGTGAACGACAGCCAGGTCAAGATCGCCAAATTCGGCGATGTCTTCGACTGGCACGCGCATGACAATGAAGACGAAGCATTCCTGGTGCTGCGCGGCCGCATCGCCATCGATTTCCGCGACGGCACGGTTGAGCTTGGCAGCGGCGAGTTCATCGTTGTGCCGCGCGCCGTCGAGCACCGGCCGCGCTCACTGAGCGAGGAGCCTGTGGTGCTGATGTTCGAGCCGGCGACGACGCTCAACACCGGCAACGCTAAGAGCGACCTCACCGTCGCCGATCTCAAGCGGCTCTGACCATGAACGCTGCGCCCTTCTCCTCACTCTCGGCCGATCACCAGCGCCTGCGGGCGCTGGTCGGAGCGTGGCGCGGCGAGGAAGAGGTGTCGGCCACGAAATGGGCCGATGGCGGAACAGCGAGTTCGGAAATACTGGCAGAGGCACAGTTCGGCGGCCTGTTCGTAGTGCAGCGCTATCGCCAGCGCCGCGACGGCACGGTTTCGTTCGGCGCGTACAGCGTGTTCGGCTTCGACCAGCAAAACAAAATCGTCACCATGCACCAGTTCGATTCGATGGGTTTCGTGCCGATGTCGCCGGCCAAAGGCAGCTGGAACGGCACGGAGCTGGTTCTGGAGCGGTCGTCGCAGCGCGGCTCCGCGCGTGTGACTTATATTTTCGACAATGCCGATGCCTTCGGCATGCGACTGCATTTCAAACCTGCCGGCGGCGATGGCTGGCAAGACATGGTGAGCGGCGTCTACCGGCGCGTCTCGCCTTCCTCGATCAACGGTTTTTAGAAAAGGGCTCCGATGTCCATTCTCGTCGACAAGAACACCAAGGTGCTGGTGCAGGGCCTGACCGGCAAGACCGGCACGTTCCATACCGAACAGGCGCTCGCCTATCACGGCACAAAGATGGTCGGCGGCATCCACCCCAAGAAGGGCGGCGAAACCTGGACCGGCGCCAAGGGCGAGGCGCTTCCGATCTTCGCCACCGTAGCCGAAGGCAAGGCCAGGACCGGCGCCAACGCTTCGGTCGTCTACGTGCCGCCGGCGGGTGCTGCCGAAGCGATCCTGGAAGCGATCGAGGCCGAGATCCCGCTGATCGTCTGCATCACCGAGGGCATACCGGTGATGGACATGATCAAGGTCAAGGCGAGGCTCGACCGTTCGACGTCGCGGCTGATCGGGCCGAACTGCCCCGGCGTGCTGACCCCCGACGAATGCAAGATAGGCATCATGCCCGGCAACATCTTCCGCAAGGGCTCGGTCGGCGTTGTTTCCCGCTCGGGAACGCTTACCTATGAGGCGGTGTTCCAGACCACCAATGTCGGCCTCGGCCAGACCACCGCCGTCGGCATCGGCGGCGACCCGGTCAAAGGCACGGAGTTCATCGACGTGCTGGAGATGTTCCTCGCCGACGACGAGACCAAGTCGATCATCATGATCGGTGAAATCGGCGGTTCGGCCGAGGAAGACGCCGCGCAATTCCTCAAGGACGAGGCAAAGCGCGGCCGCAGCAAGCCGATGGCCGGCTTCATCGCCGGGCGCACCGCGCCGGCGGGCCGCACCATGGGCCATGCGGGCGCGGTCATCTCCGGCGGCAAGGGCGGCGCGGAAGACAAGATCGCGGCGATGGAATCGGCCGGCATCAAGGTTTCGCCGTCGCCGGCCCGGCTCGGCACGACGCTGGTCGAGGCGATCAAGGGTTAGGGGAGTAAGGGAGTACGGGAATAGGGGAGTAGGGAACAAGACGAGGGCATTTGCCCTACTCCCTTACTCCCCTATTCCCTTACTCCCCTCCAACAAAGGAGACGAAGCAAAGGCTTCGACAGTGACATGGCAAGACAAGATCAGGCCAACGACCAATTTTCGCTTACCTCTTTCCTCTATGGCGGCAATGCCGATTACATCGACGCGCTCTATGCCGCCTATGAGGACGATCCCGCGTCGGTCGATCCCGAATGGCGGGACTTCTTCGCGGCGCTGAAGGACGACGCCGGCGACGTGCGCAGGAACGCCAAGGGCGCCTCTTGGGCCAAGCCCTCCTGGCCGATGCAGGCCAATGGCGAGCTGGTCTCGGCGCTGGACGGCAATTGGGGCCTGGTCGAAAAGCACATCGAAAAGAAGGTCAAGGACAGGGCGGCCGGCAACGGCGCAGCGCTTTCCGACGCCGACGTGCATCAGGCGACGCGCGATTCCGTCCGCGCCATCATGATGATCCGCGCCTTCCGCATGCGCGGCCATTTGCACGCCAATCTCGATCCGCTGGGCATTGCCAAGCCGCTGGAGGATTACAACGAGCTGTCGCCGGAGAATTACGGCTTCACCGAAGCCGACTACGACCGGCCGATCTTCCTCGACAATGTGCTCGGGCTGGAATTCGGCACCATCCGGCAGATGCTCGATATCCTGACCCGGACCTATTGCTCGACGCTCGGCGTCGAATTCATGCATATTTCCGATCCCGAGGAGAAGGCCTGGATCCAGGCGCGCATCGAGGGTACCGACAAGGAGATCTCCTTCACCGCCGCCGGCAAGAAGGCGATCCTGCAGAAGCTTGTCGAGGCGGAAGGCTTCGAGCAATTCATCGATGTCAAGTACAAGGGCACCAAGCGCTTCGGCCTTGATGGCGGCGAGTCGCTGATCCCGGCGCTGGAGCAGATCATCAAGCGCGGCGGCCAGCTCGGCATGAAGGAGATCGTGCTCGGCATGGCGCATCGCGGCCGGCTGAACGTGCTGTCGCAGGTGATGGCCAAGCCGCACCGCGCCATTTTCCATGAGTTCAAGGGCGGCTCGGCTGCGCCCGACGAGGTCGAGGGCTCGGGCGATGTGAAGTACCATCTCGGTGCCTCGTCGGATCGCGAGTTCGACGGCAACAAGGTGCATCTGTCGCTGACCGCCAATCCCTCGCATCTGGAAATCGTCGACCCGGTGGTGATGGGCAAGGCGCGCGCCAAGCAGGACTATCTGTTCGGCCGCAGCCGCGAGGAGATCGTGCCGCTGGAAGAGCGCGCCAAGGTGCTGCCGCTGCTGTTGCATGGCGACGCCGCCTTTGCCGGCCAGGGCGTGATTGCCGAAATCCTCGGCCTGTCCGGCCTGCGCGGCCACCGCGTCGCCGGCACGCTGCATTTCATCATCAACAACCAGATCGGCTTCACCACCAACCCGCGCTTCTCGCGCTCGTCGCCCTATCCGTCCGACGTGGCCAAGATGATCGAGGCGCCGATCTTCCACGTCAATGGCGACGATCCGGAAGCCGTGGTCCATGCCACCAAGGTGGCGATCGAATTCCGCATGAAGTTCCACAAGCCTGTCGTGGTGGACATGTTCTGCTACCGCCGCTTCGGCCACAATGAGGGCGACGAGCCCGCCTTCACCCAGCCGATCATGTATCGCAAGATCCGCAACCAGAAGACGACGGTGCAGATCTATGCCGACCGGCTGATTTCCGAAGGCCACATCACCCAGGCCGAGTTCGAAAAGATGAAGGCCGATTGGCGGGCGCATCTCGAGCAGGAATTCGAGGTGGGCCAGCACTATAAGCCGAACAAGGCCGACTGGCTGGACGGCGCCTGGTCCGGCCTGCGCTCGGCCGACAACCAGGACGAACAGCGGCGCGGCAAGACCGCCGTGCCGGTCAAGATGCTGAAGGAGATCGGCAAGAAACTGACCGAGGTGCCGAAGGATTTCGAGGCGCACAGGACGATCATCCGCTTCCTCGACAACCGCCGCCAGGCGATCGAGTCCGGCGAAGGCATCGACTGGTCGACGGCCGAGGCGCTGGCCTTCGGCGCCATCCTGCTCGACGGCAATCCGATCCGGCTGTCCGGACAGGATTCGGAGCGCGGCACCTTCTCGCAGCGCCATTCCGTGCTCTACGACCAGCGCGACGAGACACGCTACATTCCGCTCAACAATCTGTCGGCGGCGCAGGCCGGCTTCGAGGTCATCAACTCGATGCTGTCGGAAGAGGCCGTGCTCGGCTTTGAATATGGCTACTCGCTGGCCGAGCCGAAGGCGCTGACGCTGTGGGAAGCGCAGTTCGGCGACTTCGCCAACGGCGCCCAGGTGGTGTTCGACCAATTCATCTCGTCGGGCGAGCGCAAATGGCTCAGAATGTCGGGCCTCGTCTGCCTGCTGCCGCATGGCTATGAAGGCCAGGGGCCGGAGCATTCGTCGGCCCGGCTCGAGCGCTTCCTGCAGCTTTGCGCCGAAGACAACATGCAGGTCGCCAACGTCACGACGCCGGCCAATTACTTCCACATCTTGCGCCGGCAATTGAAGCGGGACTTCCGTAAGCCGCTGATCCTGATGACGCCGAAGTCGCTGCTGCGCCACAAGCGGGCGGTATCGACGCTGCCGGAAATGTCGGGCGAAAGCGCCTTTCACCGGCTGTTGTGGGACGACGCCCAGCTGCTGTCAGGCCAGGCCATCAAGCTCACCAAGGATTCGAAAATCCGCCGTGTCGTGCTCTGTTCGGGCAAGGTCTATTACGACCTCTACGAAGAGCGCGAGAAGCGCGGCATCAACGACATCTATTTGCTGCGCGTCGAGCAGCTCTATCCGTTCCCGGCCAAGGCGCTGATCACCGAACTGTCGCGCTTTCGCAATGCCGAGATGGTGTGGTGCCAGGAGGAGCCCAAGAACATGGGCGCCTGGTCGTTCATCGATCCGTATCTCGAATGGGTGCTGGCGCATATCGACGCCAAGCATCAGCGGGTGCGCTATACCGGCCGGCCGGCCGCCGCCTCGCCGGCGACCGGATTGATGTCGAAGCATCTCGCCCAGCTTGCCGCCTTGCTCGACGACGCGCTTGGTGAATAGAACAGAACCGAAAGAAACGGACAGGCACAATGGCAACCGAAATCCGCGTCCCGACACTTGGTGAATCCGTCACCGAGGCGACCATCGGCAAATGGTTCAAGAAGGTCGGCGACGCGATCGCCGCCGATGAGCCGCTGGTTGAGCTCGAAACCGACAAGGTGACGGTGGAAGTGCCGGCCGCCGCTGCGGGCACGCTCGCCGAGATCGCCGTCAAGGAAGGCGAGACGGTCGGCGTCGGCGCATTGCTCGGCACGATTTCGGCGGGCGCCGGCGCGGCAGCCAATGCCGCCGCCGCTCCGGCGGACAAACAGGATGCGGTATCGCAGGCTTCGGCTCCCACCGCAGCCTCGAGCGTCAAGCAGGCCGCTGCCGAGACGGCCAAGATCGCCGGCGACGCCGGCGCGATCGAGACGCGCACAATGCCGCCGGCGCCGTCGGCGGCAAAGCTGCTGGCCGAGCACAATCTCGCGGTCGACCAGGTATCGGGCTCGGGTAAGCGCGGCCAGGTGCTGAAAGGCGATGTGCTCGACCTTATCGCCAGGGGCGCGCCGTCGCAGCCGGCCGAAATGCCGAGGGCAGCGCCTGTACCGGCACCCGTTGCCGCGCGCGCGCCGTCCCCGGCCGACGATGCGTCGCGCGAGGAGCGCGTGCGCATGACCAAGCTGCGCCAGACGATCGCGCGCCGCCTCAAGGAAGCGCAATCGACCGCCGCCATGCTGACCACATTCAACGAGGTCGACATGAGCGCGGTGATGGCGCTGAGGGGCAAATACAAGGACGTGTTCGAGAAGAAGCACGGCGTGAAGCTCGGCTTCATGGGCTTCTTCACCAAGGCCGTCACCCATGCGCTGAAGGAGATCCCGTCGGTCAATGCCGAGATCGACGGCACCGATATCATCTTCAAGAACTACGCTCATATCGGCGTTGCCGTCGGTACAGAGAAAGGCCTTGTCGTGCCGGTTGTGCGCAATGCCGACCAGATGTCGATCGCCGAAATCGAGAAGGACATCGGCAGGCTGGGGCTTGCGGCGCGCGACGGCAAGCTGTCGGTCGCCGATATGCAAGGCGGCACGTTCACGATTTCCAACGGTGGCGTTTACGGGTCGCTGATGTCGACGCCGATCCTCAATGCGCCGCAGTCGGGCATTTTGGGCATGCACAAGATCCAGGAGCGGCCGGTGGTGGTCGGCGGCCAGATCGTCATCCGGCCGATGATGTATCTGGCGCTGTCCTACGACCACCGCATCGTCGACGGCAAGGAAGCGGTGACCTTCCTGGTGCGGGTCAAGGAAAGCCTGGAGGATCCTGAGCGGCTGGTGCTCGACCTCTAGGGGCGGCCGACGTGAGCCGGAGCATGGATCTGCGCCGCCGGATGAGTTCGTCTCGTTTCCGGTCCGGTTTGTTTGTCACAATCTGCGCACTCGGCGTGCAGACGGTCTCCGCGGCCCTCGCCGCCTGCCCGCTCGAGCTCGCCGTCCATGGCGATCCTGAGAACGCCGCCGAGATCGATTTCAGGCCGACCGGCGAGTTGGCCGCCGTCACCAACAGCTTCAAGATGGTGCTCGACAACGGCGTCGTGCTCGACGGCATCGTCATGTGGACCGAGGGCGCGGCGCGGCCGCATGGCACGCTGATGTACAAATGCCCGGCCGGCGACGTCACCGGCGACGAGCTCGCCGCCTGCACCGTGTGGGAGGGCGTCATCTACACTGCCGACGACCAGGGCAATATCGCATTGCTGCCGGGCGAAGGAAAGGATGCGCCGAAGAAGCTGATCCTGCCCGATCTGGGAGCGTCGTTGCAGATGTCGGCGGCCTACGGCGCCAACGGCTTTTCCAAGGTGCCCTGGGACGTCTTTGCCCTGAAAGGATGTCAGGAATGAGCGCGAGCGGAAAGATCCTGCTGGTGACCGGCGGCAGCCGCGGCATCGGCGCCGCTACATGCAGGCTTGCCGCCAGGGCCGGCTATCGCATTGCGGTCAATTACATGTCGAATGCAAAAGCCGCCGAAACGGTGGTCGCCGACATCGAGGCTGCTGGCGGAGAAGCCTTTGCGGTCAAGGGCGATGTCGGCAGCGAGACGGACGTGTTGGCCATGTTCGAGGCTGTCGATGCCCGTTTCGGTCGGCTCGACGCGCTCGTCAACAATGCCGGCGTGGTCGACCAGAGCGCGCGCGTCGACGAGCTGAGCGCTGCGAGGCTGGAGCGCATGATGCGCATCAATGTGATCGCGCCGATGCTTTGCGCCCGCGAGGCGGTGAAGCGGATGTCGACCAGGCATGGCGGCAAGGGCGGTGCCATCGCCAATGTTTCTTCGATCGCGGCAAGGCTTGGCGGGCCGGGTCAATATGTCGACTACGCCGCCTCCAAGGGCGCGGTCGATTCCTTCACCGTCGGGCTTGCCCGCGAAGTGGCCGGCGAAGGCATTCGTGTCAACGCGGTCAGCCCGGGCATCATCGACACCGAAATTCATGCCTCCGGCGGTCAGCCGGATCGGGCCGAGAGAATGCGCAAGGTGGTGCCCATGCAGCGCGTCGGCACCGCCGAGGAAGTCGCAGCCGCAATTCTCTGGCTGCTGTCGGACGAGGCGTCCTACACAACCGGCGCCAATCTGGAAATCGGCGGCGGCCGCTAAAGCAAAAGGGACAGTATCATGGCCTATGACGTCGTTATCATCGGATCGGGACCAGGCGGCTATGTCTGCGCCGTCAAGGCGGCGCAGCTCGGTCTGAAGACGGCGGTGGTCGAAAAGAACCCGACCTTCGGCGGCACCTGCCTCAACATCGGCTGCATCCCGTCAAAGGCGCTGCTGCATGCGTCCGAGATGTTTGCCGAGGCCGGCCATTCCTTCGAGGCGCTCGGCGTCGAGATCGGCGCGCCCAAGCTCAACCTTGGGAAGATGATGGCACACAAGGATGCGACGGTGACGGCCAACGTCAATGGCGTCGCCTTCCTGTTCAAGAAGAACAAGATCGACAGTTTTCGTGGCACCGGCAAGGTGGTTGCGGCCGGCAAGGTGTCGGTGACCTCCGATGACGGCAAGGTCGAGGAGATCGAGACCAAGAACATCGTCATCGCCACCGGCTCCGACGTCGCCGGCATTCCCGGCGTCAAGGTCGATTTCGATGAGAAGGTGATCGTCTCGTCGACCGGCGCGCTGTCGCTGGACAAGGTGCCGGGCCATCTGGTGGTGGTCGGTGGTGGTGTCATCGGTCTGGAGCTCGGCTCGGTATGGGCGCGGCTCGGCGCCAAGGTCACCGTGGTCGAGTTCCTCGACACCATCCTGGGCGGCATGGATGGCGAGGTCTCCAAGCAGTTCCAGCGCCTGCTGTCGAAGCAGGGCTTTGAATTCAGGCTGGGCGCCAAGGTGACCGGCGTCGCCAAGGCCAAGAAGGGGGCGACGGTTACCTTCGAGCCGGTCAAGGGCGGAGCAGCCGAGACGATCGAGGCGGACGCGGTGCTGATTGCGACGGGACGACGGGCCTATTCGGACGCTCTCGGGCTGAAGGAGGCCGGCGTCGACGTCGACGAGCGCGGCCGGGTCAAGACCGACGGCCATCTCAGGACCAACGTGCCCGGCATCTACGCCATCGGCGATGTCATCGCCGGGCCGATGCTTGCCCACAAGGCCGAAGACGAGGGCGTGGCGGTGGCCGAGACCATCGCCGGCCAGGCCGGTCATGTGAACTATGACGTGATTCCGAGCGTCGTCTACACCACGCCGGAAATCGCCACGATCGGCAAGACCGAAGAAGAATTGAAGAAGGCCGGCATCGACTACAAGGCCGGAAAATTCCCGTTCAGCGCCAATGGCCGCGCGCGCGCCATGCTGCACACCGACGGCTTTGTGAAAATCCTGGCCGACAAGGCCAGCGACCGTGTACTCGGCGTCCACATCGTCGGCTTCGGCGCCGGCGAGATGATCCACGAGGCGGCCGTGCTGATGGAATTTGGCGGCTCGTCGGAAGACCTAGCCCGCACCTGTCACGCCCATCCAACAATGTCGGAAGCGGTAAAGGAGGCGGCATTGGCGACGTTCTTCAAGCCGATCCATATCTGAGCGGTTGAATCGCAGGCGACGGTGGCGATTGGCGAAATAGCCAATCTCCCCCAAGTGGCCCCAACTGGGGAGATGTCCGGCAGGACAGAGAGGGGCGCGAAGGATCACCACAGACGGCTTGCATTCTCAACCGCAGATGGATTCCAGGGTCTCCGCGATGTCGCTTCGCTCCTGCTCCGCGCTGGATGACGAAGATGAAGTTAGCCCATGGCTAATCGCAGCTCAGAGCATCGACGGCTGCTCTCAAAAAAACGGCCCGCCTTTCAGCGGACCGTTCATATATTAAATCAGCAGTCTGATCACTGAGCCGGTGCCGGTGCCGGTGCTGGTGCTGGTGCTGGTGCTGGTGCCGGGGCCGGGGCTGGCGCAGGGGCCGGAGCCGGAGCCGGAGCCGGAGCGGGCGTTGCCGGAGCTGGCGCAGGAGCCGGTTCGGCTGGCTTCATCGGCTCGGCAGGCGCTGGGGCCGGAGCCGGTGTGCTGGCTGCAGGCGGTTCGGCCGGCGCAGGTGCCTCGCTACGTCTTCCAAAAACATAATAGGCGACAATTGCCAGGATAACGACGACCAGGGCAATCAGCCAGCCGCTGCCGCCGCCGCTTGGCCGTGCGGAGCCCGGCGAGGTGAATGGGTCGTTCGGATTGGGTGTGTTCGCCATAAAAGTGTCCTCCGTGGATGAAAAACATCAAGTAATAGCCATCAACGTACAATCGTTGAATCGGTTTCACATTAGGCGTTGAAAACGCCGAAAACAGGGCAATTCTGATCCGGAATCGCTCGCAGGCATGCATTTCCACCGCAAAATGGGGTTCGATCGAGCCAAACCGAACCTTTTTCGGTTTCTTGGTACGAAGCGCGGCTGGTCCGCCGTCGCGCCACGCGTAAGGGCTGGTCCCGCCTCGGCAATGATTCGGTGCGCAACTCCGCCGTGTCGTTCAGTTGACGGCGGTCACCGTATAGCCGGTCTTGCGGAAACCCTCGACCAAGCCTTGCGCTCCGGGAAGGTGCATGGCGCCGACCGCCATGAAGACATTGCCGTGGGCGAGGATCGGCGCTGCACGATCGACCATCACCTTGTTGCGGCTGGTGATCATGGTCTGCTCGAATTCGGCGTAACCCGATTGGTCGTCTACCTGTTCGGGGACGATAGCCCGAAACAGCGGTACATACATGCCAGTGTCGCCACGCCGGTAAAGCACGATCATGGTTTCGTTGACGTCGTTCACCTTGTCGCCAAGCTTCAGCGTATCGACCAGTCCCTTCAGGTGAAAGGCGATCGGCAGCGAAGCCATGGCGCGCAGCTGGTCGGCGATTGTCTCCAGCCCCTCGACCGATTTGCCCGAAGCCTCGGCGTCCTTGGCAAGCTTGACGTCGAGCACTGGCGCACCGCCAGCCTGGCGGGCGACTTCGCATGCAGGTAGCGCCACCAACGCCGACAGCAACCAAGGTTTCATCTTGGCGACGGTCGCTGGCGGGATGCCACGCGCATCGAGCGCCTTGTTGACCACCGCCGCATCCTCCGGCGACAGCAGCGACGAAAGCGTCGTCTTGTCGGTGAACATCATCAGATCCGGCTCTTTCAGCATTGCTGCCATCATCTTCTGCTTGTCGAGCACTTCGGTGGTCTCGATGATGACGGTGCCAGCCGCATCGAATGCCTTCTGTGCGGCGGGTGGCAGCGTGGTGACGCGCGGGTCGGTAACGTGCATGGTGCCGAACAGGAAGGACGGTTTTTCGCCCGATTTTTCGAGCTTCCACAGCAGGCCCTTGCCGTTCGGCGTCGCTGCCGCCTCCGCCTCGATCTTGCGGTAGGCAGCCGGGTCGTCCTTTTGCAGCGCGCTCAGCATATCGCTACCGGTGCAGGCCGAAGTCTCGGCGCGTGCCTTGCCCGCCGCGAGCAGCGCGACGATGAGGAAAGAGAGGAAAAACAGGGCGTTCAGCGCGACGAGCAGCTTCAGCGACACATGGGTCGCGCGGTCGGCGATGGCGATGAGGCGTTTCATGCTGCGATTCTAGGCGCAAAAAGCGGCAAAACGGTTAACCGGCGCATCAAAATTGTTGCGAGATGGCCACCGACACATGCATCGATCACGCACGAGGATGAGCTGCTTCGTAAATCTCGAGCAGCCTGGCGGTGTCGACGCCGGTGTATATCTGGGTTGTCGACAGGCTGGCGTGGCCGAGCAACTCCTGGATGGTGCGCAGGTCGCCGCCGCGCCCTAGCAGATGCGTGGCGAAGGAATGGCGCAGCGCATGCGGCGTCGCCGTGTCGGGCAGGTTGAGCGCCGAGCGCAGCTTGGCCATGTCGCGCTGGACGATCGCCGGGTTGAGCGGGCCGCCGCGGGCACCGCGAAACAGCAGGCCCTTGGGATCGAGATACCAGGGGCAGAGGCGGCGGTATTCAGCAATCGCCCGCAGCGCCACCGGCAGAACCGGCACCAGCCGGGTCTTGCCACCCTTGCCGGTGACGCGCAGCACGGTATCACCAGGCGAGGACAGATCGGCGCTCGACAGGCCGAGCGCCTCGGAAATGCGCAGGCCCGAACCGTAAAGCAATGTCAGCACGGCAGCGTTGCGGGCGGCGATCCACGGCTCCTCCGCCACCTGGCCTTCCACCGAGACGACGTGTTTTGCATCGCTTGCCGTCAGCGGCTTGGGCAGTGATTTCGGCTGCCGCGGCGCCCGCAAGGCCGCCGCACCCGCCGCATTGGCGAGGCCGCGCCGTTCCAGGAAACGCAGCAGCGAGCGGATGCCGGCCAGCCCCCGCCCGAGCGTACGCGGGCCGGCGCCTCCGGCACGGCGAGCAGCGAGAAAGCCGCGCAGATCGGCGGGGCGCAGATCGGCGATGTCGGAAATGCCGGGCGAGCCGCCGCAATGGCCGGTGAGGAAATGCAGGAACTGGCGCGTGTCGCGCTCATAGGCCTCGACGGTTTCGGGCGACAGCCGGCGTTCTCGCGCCAGCATCTTCAGCCAGGCCTCGCGCGCCGCCTGAAGGTCGGGTTTTGCCGGGATGAGGAATTCCTGCATTGCGCTCTTCCAATTCCCCACCATCTTCCGGCACTCGGGTTAGGAAGCGGTGAAGAGCGGCGTCATTGAAATGACGACGGGCTGGGGTTAGAGCAAGGCAAAGGATTTTCCGCAGATGAGCAAGCCGCAAAACCCCGTCCAGATGGCCGTGATCGGTGCCGCGCATGGCATCAAGGGCGAGTTGCGCGTCAAGAGCTTTACCGGCGATCCGCTGGCGCTGGCCGATTACGGTCCGCTCTATGCCAGGGACGGCCGCGCCTTCCAGATCGTCGACATCAGGCCCGCCAACACCGTGGTGGTGGTGCGCTTCAAAGGCATCAGCGATCGTAATGCCGCCGAGGCGCTCGCCGGCACCGAATTGTTCGTCGACCGTTCGGTGTTGCCGGACGAGGGCGAAGAGAACGAATTCTATCATGCCGACCTCGTCGGGCTGGAGGTCAGGGATGACACGGGTGCCGCCATCGGCGAGGTCGTCGCCGTGCACAATTTCGGCGGCGGCGACATTCTCGACGTGACGCTGGCGGGGCGCAAAGGCGTGCTTATTCCGTTTACGCAGGCCGCCGTTCCGGAAGTGTCGATCGCCAGTGGCTTTGTCCGCGTCGATCCGGCCGCGGCAGGGCTGGTCGAGGACGACGACGGAGCGTCTGCCGACCGCGACAGCTTCGACCCCAAGGGCAGGCCGCGCGGGCCGAAGGACGCCGGAGGCAACCGGTGAGCTTTTCCGCTTCGGTGCTGACGCTCTATCCCGAGATGTTTCCCGGCGTGCTTGGGCTGTCGCTGGCCGGACGCGCGCTGGAGACCGGCATCTGGTCGCTCGAAGCAATCCAGATCCGCGACTTCGCCAGCGATCGCCATCGTACCGTCGACGACACGCCGGCCGGCGGCGGCGCCGGCATGGTGATGCGGGCGGACGTGCTGGCCAGCGCCATCGACCATGCCTCGCCGCCGGGCGATCGGCGTCCAAAACTGCTAATGAGTCCGCGTGGAAAACCGCTGACACAGGCGCGAGTGCGCGAGCTCGCCGCCGGGCCGGGTGCGGTGATCGTCTGCGGTCGCTTCGAAGGCGTCGACCAGCGGGTCATCGAAGCGCGGGGGCTCGAAGAAGTGTCGATCGGCGACTTCATCCTGTCCGGCGGCGAGCCGGCAGCACTTGTGCTGCTCGATGCGGTGGTGCGGCTGTTGCCCGGCGTCATGGGCAATGCGGAATCGGGCGAGGAAGAGAGCTTTGAAAACGGCCTGCTCGAACATCCGCATTACACACGGCCGCAGGAATTCGAGGGGCGGCCGATCCCCGAAGTGCTGATTTCGGGCAATCACAGGAAGATCGCGGCGTGGCGGCGGGCCGAAGCGGAGAGGCTGACGAAGGAGCGACGCCCGGATCTGTCAGCCGCTCAGCCCTTATCGAAATAGTAGAAAGCCAGGAACAGGCCGACGGCGATGACGAAGCCGCGCACCGCGTTCTGCGGCACGCGCCTGGCGATCCAGACGCCGGCATAGCCACCCAGCGCGCCACCCGGGATCATGATGATCGCCTGCAGCCAGGCAATGACGCCGCCCGAGACGAAGACGAGGATGGCAACCGCAGCAATGACCACGGCCAGCATGTTCTTCAATGCGTTCAGCCGGTGATAGTCGCCGGACTGGGTGAGACCGAGCGTCGCCAGCATCATGACGCCCATGCCGGCGCCGAAGAAGCCGCCATAGACGGCGGTGGCGAACTGCGCCAGCGACCCGACCAGCGAACCTACCGCGGCCTCATGCTCCGGCTTGGGCGCCGGCTTCAGCCATGGCCCGGCAGCGAACAATGCGGTTGCCGCCAGCAGCAGCCACGGCACCAAGGCGCGGAACGACGGGTTGTCGAGCCCTAGAAGGATGAGCGCGCCAGACAGCGCACCGAGAGCCGAAATGAGGCTGAGCAGCAGTGCGCCACGCCAGAAATGCTTGATGTCGTGCCAATAGGCGAGCGTCGAGGTGATGTAGCCAGGAAATTGCGTCACCGACGATGTCGCATTGGCGACGATCGGCGGCAGGCCGGCCAGGGTCATGGCGCCAAAGGTTATGAACGTGCCGCCGCCGGCAACGGCATTGACCGCGCCTGATAGAAAGCCGGCGAGAAAGAGCAGGACCGCGTCCAAGATTGGCATGAGGGTGTCGTCGCTGGAGGAAAATGCTTATCTTCCGGCTTAGGAAGCTTGACGCGCGGGCGCAACCCCCTGGACCACAAGCGATCACGGGATTGCCACAGCGGCCTCAGCCAAAAAGAAACAGCGCCAAAAAAGAAACAGCGAAGGCGTGACAAAGCGCCGAAATAGCTGTATGTGCGCGCCGAACCGGAAGAAAATATGCCAAGAGCGATCTTCTGGCCCGTCAACAATGACGGTGTAGTCGCCCCTGCCCGATGTTCTCGAACAGAAGTTCTCGAACGAAGGGCATAGCCGAGCGGTCGATGCGACTGCAAGGCGAGTGTCGGACGCTCTGACTGTCGGAAGAACAAGAAGTGGATTATTGAGATGGACATCCTCCGTCAGCTCGAGGCCGAGCAGGCCGCCAAGATCGAAGCCAAGCGCAAGCTCCCCGAATTCCAGCCCGGCGATACCGTGCGCGTCCAGGTCCGTGTGACCGAAGGCACCCGCACCCGCGTCCAGGCCTATGAGGGCGTCGTCATCGCCCGCGCCGGCGCCGGCTTCCAGGAAAACTTCACCGTCCGCAAGATCTCCTACGGCGAAGGCGTGGAGCGGGTGTTCCCGGTCTATTCACCGATGGTCGAAGGCGTCGAGATCGTGCGCCGCGGCAAGGTGCGTCGCGCCAAGCTGTACTATTTGCGTGACCGTCGCGGCAAATCGGCCCGCATTTCGGAAAACACCGGCGTGCGCGCCCGCAAGCTGAACGACGAAGAGCGCGATGCGCTGAACGCCGAGAAGGCGCGCATCGAGGCCGAGAAAGTGGCCGCCGCCCAGGCGCTGGCCGCCGAGAAGGCCGCGCAGGACGCCGCCGAGAAGAAGGCCGCCGACGAGGCCGCCAAGGCCGCGGAAGCAGCTGCCGCCGAATAAGGCTCTTCAAGAACGTATTTTCGGAAAGGCGGCTTCGGCCGCCTTTTTGTTTCGCGAGGCGGATTCTATTTTGCCGGGCTGCATCGGCCGCAATCGATACGGATCGTTCCGTAATGCCGCCGATGAAAGCATTGAAATCCATTTTCGTGCCGAACGCCGCATCGGAGCGGCTTGCAAGGCGCCGGCGGAAAGCTAAAGTCGGCGCCGGATTTCCTGCATGCCTCGGCCGATCGAGGCGGTTCAGTTCCTGGGGAGCATCGTCATGATCAATTCGAAACTGCTGCTGGCCGGCCTGCTGGCTTGCCTTCTCGTGCCTGTCGCGGCTCTGGCGCAGGCGCTGCCCGACCTCGGCGGCAAGAAAGTGGTGGTGGTGACCGAAAACGCCTATCCGCCGCTGCAGTTCATCGATGCCAAGACCGGCAAGCAGATCGGTTGGGAATATGACGCGATGAACGAGATCGCCAAACGGCTGAATTTCAAGGTCGAATACCAGAATACCTCCTGGGACGCGATGATCCAGGCGGTTTCCGACAATCAGTACAACATCGGCATGACCGGCATCACCATCAAGGACGACCGCAAGCAGAAGGTCGATTTCTCCGATCCGTATATGCGCTCGGAACAGTTCATGCTGGTGCGCGGCGACGAGAAGCGCTTCACCGATGCAAAGACGTTCGCCGCCTTCAAGGACGGGCTGATCGGCGCGCAGGCCGGCACCACGCCCTTCTACACCGCCGTCTACAGCGTGCTCGACGGCAACGAGCAGAACCCGCGCATCAAGCTGTTCGAGACATTCGGCGCGACGGTGCAGGCGCTGAAGGCCGGCGACGTCGACGTCGTGCTCACCGACGGCACTGCCGGCAAGGGCTATGTCGATGCGTCCAATGGCGGCCTTAAGCTGATCGGCGGCCCACTCGGCACCGAGGATTTCGGCTTCATCTTCCCCAAGGGCTCCGACCTGGTGAAGCCGGTCAACGCGGCAATCGCTGCGCTCAAGGCCGACGGTACGCTCGACGCGCTCAACAAGAAGTGGTTCCTTGATTACAAGATGGGGCAGTAGGCCCGCTTGTTGCGCGCATTTCATGACGATTGTGCGCGGGAACTCGCGCTGACTCTGCGCTCGTACACCCCCCTCTGTCCTGCCGGACATCTCCCCCTCAAGGGGGGAGATCGGCTTTCGCATCGGCTTTCGCCAATTTTCAGTGTTGCAGAACGGGCCGCGAGGTCAAAGCTGCCGATCTCCCCCCTTGAGGGGGAGATGGCCGGCAGGCCAGAGGGGGGTGTGACAGAACGCTGCCTTCGTGACTCTGTTATCGGTACCGCTTGATGCCGTCGGCGCCTCTCGCCTCAGCCAAATCCGACTTCCCGTGGTGGCTTGCCGTGGCCGTGGCGATCGCCTTGGCCGCCGCCATCTTCATCGCTGCCAGCGACGTCTATGCCCAGGTCTTCGCAACCGTCGCCAAGGGCATCGGCGTCACCATCTTCGTCACGGTGGTCGCCTTCGCGCTGGCTTGCGCGATCGGCCTCGGCGTCGCGCTGATGGGCCTGTCGGGCTCACGCTGGCTCAGCCAGATCGCCCGCTTGTACGTCGAGATCATCCGCGGCGTGCCGATGCTGGTGCTGTTGTTCTGGATCGCCTTTGCCGGCGCGCCGGCCTTCGTCGCGGCATGGAACGCGCTGACGGCGCCGCTGCAAAGCGCCGGCCTCTTCGGTGAGCTGCTGGTACGCGACGTGTCGTTGCTTTGGCGCGCCGTCATGGCGCTGACCATCGGCTATTCCGCCTTCATTTCGGAGGTGTTCCGCGCCGGCATCCAGGCGGTCGAGAAGGGGCAGATCGAGGCGGCCAAGGCGCTCGGGCTGACGCGCACCCAGCGCTTCCGGCTGGTCATCTTTCCGCAGGCGATCCGCACCATCCTGCCGCCGCTCGGCAATGATTTCGTCGCCATGGTCAAGGATTCCTCGCTGGTCTCGGTGCTCGGCGTCGCCGACATCACCCAGATGGGCAAGATCTACGCCGCCGGCTCGTTCCGCTTCTTCGAAACCTATTCGATCGTCGCCTATATCTATCTCATCCTGACCGTCGGCCTGTCGTTGGCCTTGCGGGCGCTGGAGAAGCGGCTGCGCCACCAGCATGGGGAATAGAAGGCAGGCGAAAACGGCGCTACCATCGAGCGGACGCGACCGGGAAGGACCCATGATCATCGACAAGGCCAATGCGGCGCTGGAAGCGGTCTATACGGCCGACACGCCTGAGACGCTCGCCAAGGCCTATGCGCAATGGGCCGCGACCTATGACGGCGAAACCGCGGCGCTCGGCTATCTCCTGCCGTTCCTGATCACCGCCTGGGTGGCGCGCCATGTGCCGCCGGGCGAAGGGCCGCTGCTCGACGCCGGTTGCGGCACCGGCCTGTCGGGGCCGTCGCTCAAGGCACTCGGCTACCACGATATTGCCGGGCTCGACCTGTCGCAGGACATGCTGAAAATCGCCGGCAGCCGGCAGGCCTACAGCGAGCTGAAACAGGCGATGCTCGGCGGGCCATTGCCTTGGGCGGACGGGTATTTCCGCGCCTTTTTCTCGACCGGCGTGTTCACCATCAGCCACGCACCGGCGTCGGGCCTGCATGAACTGGTACGCATCACCAGGACGGGCGGCCACGCCATCTTCACGGTCCGCGACCAGGTTTTTGCAAGCGGCGGGTTTCAAGCCGTGTTTGGCGAACTGGAGCAGGCGAAAAAATGGCGGCCGGTCGAGGAGAGCCCGTGGTTCCGCTGCTACGCAATCGCCGAGCCCGACGCGCTGGTGAAGACGTTTGTGTTCGAGGTGCTGTGAAGCGCCTGCGAAGGCCGCCACGATTGCTGAAAAGCCAAAACATTGATATGAGCAGCGCCATGGAAGAGCTTTTTGGCGATCCGGCCTATAAGGGTTTCGTGCTGCAGGACAGAAAACGCCTGCCGTCGCGATTTTCCGCGCGCGTCTGCGGGGCGCTGACCAGCCGACTTAGCTAGGGCAGACTCGCCAGGCTGTTTCGCCGGTCCGACCGGCGTCGTTTTCCCTTTTTAAATCGACGGATTTAAGCAAATGAGCGCACCGCGCACCCTCTACGACAAGATTTTCGACGACCATGTCGTCGACCGCCAGGACGACGGCACCTGCCTGCTCTATATCGACCGCCATCTGGTCCACGAAGTCACCAGCCCGCAGGCTTTCGAAGGCCTGCGCATGACCGGCCGCAAGGTTCGGCATCCGGAAAAGACGCTGGCCGTGGTCGACCACAATGTGTCGACCTCGCCCGAGCGCAAGTTCGGCATCAAGAACGAGGAAAGCCGCATCCAGGTCGAGGCGCTGGCCAAGAACGCCAAGGATTTCGGTATCGAATATTATTCCGAGAAGGATATCCGCCAGGGCATCGTCCACATCATCGGTCCCGAGCAAGGCTTTACGCTGCCCGGCATGACCATCGTCTGCGGCGACAGTCACACCTCGACGCATGGCGCGTTCGGGGCGCTGGCGCATGGCATCGGCACCTCGGAAGTCGAGCATGTGCTGGCGACGCAGACGCTGATCCAGCGCAAGGCCAAGAACATGCTGGTGCGCGTCGACGGCGCACTGCCGGAAGGCGTCACCGCCAAGGACATCATCCTCGCCATCATCGGCGAGATCGGCACGGCCGGCGGCACCGGCTATGTCATCGAATATGCGGGCGAGGCAATCCGTGCGCTGTCGATGGAAGGCCGCATGACGATCTGCAACATGTCGATCGAAGCCGGCGCGCGCGCCGGCCTGATCGCGCCCGACGAGACCACCTTCGCCTATGTCAAGGACAAGCCGCGCGCCCCCAAGGGCGAAGCCTGGGACGCCGCGCTCGCCTACTGGAAGACGCTGCAGTCCGACGAAGGCGCGCATTTCAACAAGGTGGTCGTGCTCGACGCGGCAAAGCTGCCGCCGATCGTCTCCTGGGGCTCCTCGCCCGAGGACGTGGTCTCGGTGCAAGGCATCGTGCCGAACCCGGACGACATCACTGATGAGAACAAGCGCACCTCCAAGCAGCGCGCACTCGACTATATGGGCCTGAAGCCGGGCACCAAGATCACCGATATCGAACTCGATCGCGTCTTCATCGGCTCCTGCACCAATGGCCGCATCGAGGATCTGCGCGCCGCCGCCAAGGTGATCGAGGGCAGACAAGTCAATCCGCGGGTCAGTGCGATGATCGTGCCGGGCTCCGGCCTGGTCAAGGAACAGGCAGAGGCCGAAGGCCTCGACAAGATCTTTGTCGCCGCCGGCTTTGACTGGCGTGAGCCGGGCTGCTCGATGTGCCTTGCCATGAACGACGACCGGCTGAAGCCGCATGAGCGCTGCGCCTCGACCTCGAACCGCAATTTCGAAGGGCGCCAAGGCTTCAAGGGCCGGACGCATCTGGTGTCGCCGGCAATGGCCGCGGCGGCGGCGATCGCCGGCCATTTCGTCGACATCCGCGAGTGGAAATAGGGCAGGCGCGCGCAGTCGGATATGAGGAGCCCGAGGCGCAATGCGGTTCGGGCATTCTTCAGTCGGGCCGCCTGACGAATTCGTGGAATCCCTCACGACGGCCGGGTTGGTCCTTTGCGACGACCAGCGCCAGTTGGCGCTCGTCGAAGAGTTTGAACCATTCGTCCCATTCGACCAGTTCGTAGCCGCCGGCATTGACCGGGCGTTCGGCCTCATCCTGGTCCTGGTAGGCATGCTGGCCGAAGACCAGCCTCAGCATGGGCTGCGTTCCGGCTTCGGGCGACACGTCGACGATCGCCGGAAAGCCGGCGCGTGCCGCGGCCCATGAGCGAATTGCATCGTGATCGGTCAGCATGATCGTATCGGCCATCGGAGCGTCTCCTGGTTGCCGTCGTGAAACGCCGCTCGCCGTTCGCGGTTCCGCCCAGCGGCTTTGTCGACGCACCTGTCGTATATTCGCTTTCGCTTAACCGCTTGTTTGGGCTTCCGCTCTAAGGTCCTCCAAGGGAAGCGAGGGGAAATTACAGCGCTTGGACACCGGCCTGCTCATAGCGCTGCTCAATCCAGGCATCGCCCTCACACTCGGCGCGGCATTTCTCGTGCTGTGGTTCTATCAGCGCCACCGTCCCTATCTGGCTGCGCTGGCGGCGGGCTACTCGGCCTCGGCCGCAGGCTTCCTGCTCCAGTATTTCACGCTGCCGGTCGGCATGGCGCCGACCAAGCTCATCTCGATCCTGTGCTTCACCTTCGCCACCTGCTGTCTCGCCGGCGCGGTCATTGCGCGCTATGGGCGGCGCGTGCCTTACCCGGCGGTCGGCATTCTGGCCTGCGGCGGCCTGGCCGCGTTCTCGTGGTTTCTTTTTGCCCGGCCGGATCTCACCTGGCGCATCCTTGCCATCAATTTCAGCTTCGGCGGCATCAGCCTGGTTGTCGCCGCCGAGTTGCGCGTGGTGCGCAACAACGGCCCGACAGAAATGATCCTGTTCGTGCTGTCGCTGCTTTCCGGCCTGAACTTCCTGGGGCGGACGCTTGCCGTCGTCATCGCGCATGGGCCGTTCACCAGCTATGAAGGGCTTTACTCCTCGTCCTACTGGACGACGGCTCTGCTGTCGCATGCATTGCTGTCGCTGCTTATTGCGCTTTGCCTGTTCGGCGCCGCCGCGCTCGATGTGATGAAGGCCCTGAAGACCGAAACCCTGACAGACCCGCTGTCGGGCCTGCTCAACCGCCGCGGCTTCGAGGAGCGCGCCATGCTTGTCCTGCAGCACTGTGCCACGGCGCAATTGCCGGTTGCTCTGGTGCTTGCCGATCTCGATCATTTCAAGGCGCTCAACGATCAACATGGCCACGCGGCCGGCGATCGCGTCATCGCCGACTTCGCTGCCAAGCTTCTGTCGGCTGCAGGTACGCGCGGCGTTGCCGGCCGCATCGGCGGCGAAGAGTTCGCCGTGCTTTTGCCGCTCAGCGACCTTGGCGCGGCAAGACTGTTTGCCGAAACCATTCGCACGCTCTATTCGGCGGACAGAATCGACGGGCTTCCGCCCGAGACAAGAGTGACCGCCAGCTTCGGCGTGGCCGCCCGCGCCAGCGACGAAGGGCTGGACCCGCTGATGCGCCGCGCCGACGAAGCGCTCTACAGAGCCAAAAGGAGTGGCCGCGACAGCGTATGCCTGTCCTATCAGCGGCCTGAGACGGTCGTCCTTCCCAATAGGACCAGTGCTGGCTGAGCGTCAGCGACGGCTTCGAATTAACGTCTTTTTCGCGCGTTGGTGATTTGCTGTTCGGGGGAGTGCCAAAACGCCATGGGCAGCGCTAATTTCATCCTGCTGATCAACCTGTTCGTTGCCGGGCTGCTGGCGGCGGCCTTCATGACGATCGCGGTCTATGACGCCGGCCGGGTGTCGGCACGCTGGCTGGCGTTCGGCTATGTGCTCGGCACGGCTTATTTCGCGATCGAGTTCAGCATTCCTGCCTTCGACAATGCGCGCCCCGTGGTTGTCGCCGCCTTTGCCGCCTTCCTTGGCGCTACCGTCGCCTTCAATGGCGGGCTTGCCCATAAATACCGCGTTTCGCCGCCTTGGCCGCCGATGCTGTTCTTCCTGGTCTTCGCCACCCTCGCGGTCTACTTCGTGCAGGACCTGCCACGCCAATCGTTCGTGCGAATGGCGGCCTACCAGCTTCCCTATGCGGCCATGCAGTTCACCGGGCTGGCGATCGTCTTGTCGTCCAGGCAAAGACGCGAGCGGCTCGACTATATGCTGATGGCTGTCCTTGCGGCCAGCACCTTGCAGTTCGCCAGCAAACCCTTCATCGCCCATGCGCTTGGTGGCTGGGGCGCCAACCCGCAATCTTATGCGCAGACCAGCTATGCGTTGGTGTCGCAGTCGGTCGGCACCGTGTTCGGCCTGGCGCTTGCGCTGGTGACATTGGCTATCCTGGTCCGCGACGTGCTCGCCGAGGCGACGTCGAAATCGGAAACCGACACGCTTTCGCGGCTGCTCAACCGTGGGGGCTTCGAGCGCCATGCCGAGATCGCACTGCGTGACGCCATGCGGCGCGCCGTTCCAGCGGCACTGGTCATTGCCGATCTCGACCATTTCAAGCGCATCAACGATACTTACGGCCACGCGTCGGGCGATCGGGTCATCGAGACCTTTGCCGGTTTTCTCCGCGATGCCGCGGCCGACCATCATGTCGCCGGCCGCATCGGCGGCGAGGAATTCGCGATTTTCCTGCCGGGGACCAATCTAGCCGCCGCCCGGCTCTTTGCCGAGGGCACGCGGAGCGCCTTCGGTGCCACGCCGATCGACTGCCTGCCCGCGGATCACCGCTGCAGCGCCAGCTTCGGCGTTGCCGAGCTTGGTCCGGGCGAAAGCTTTTCCGACCTGTTGCGGCGCGCCGACAAAGCGCTCTATCAGGCGAAGGGCAGCGGTCGCGATTGCGTGCGTGTCTCGGTGGGGCCGGCTGTTGCCCTGCCGGCGCCGTCAACCAAGGGCGGCATGGCCGTCAGCGGCAGGGGCTGAGCTCCGGCATTTCGCCGTCGGAGAGGCCGTACATATAGCTGCGGCCCTTGACGAAAACCGGCGGCCTATAGCAGTCGCCGCCGCGGACATCGTCCGATTCGTTTTCGTAGATCACGTCGGGCTGGCCGGCGCTGGTGTAGTCGGACAATTCCTTGGCCAGCTTGCCCTCGCCAACGAGGATACGCTTGTAGCCGGCGGCGCTGTCGATGACGAGATTGCCGAAGGAATCGGCATAGACGCGGTCATGATGGCGCGTCCCGGCGAATGCCGGTGCGACGACGCCGACGGCGAGCGCCGCCAATAGGAACCAGGGAAGGCGCGATCCTGCTGAATTCGAATGCATGGCGTGCTGCTCCAGTTGCTGAGAGGCAAGCCTCCTCGAATCAGAAATTAACCTTTTATTAACCTTTGTTAAGAGGGCAACCGCAGCACGGGCGAGGTCTCGGAAAATATGGTTAATACCCGATCGCCCACCGGCCATCATTCGGCCATGCCTTGTTCCCACCATCCCCAGCACCGGGCGCGACTCAAAAAGCATGAAATCCGGTGGCTTGCCGGAGCATCGCGGCGGGCTCGATGCGCGGGGAAAGCAGCATGAGATTACGCCGCACGTTTCGGATGGCGCTGGCCATTCCGCCGCTGCTGGCTGCAGCCGCCTGCGCGCCGCAGACCAGCGCGCCCAAGCTCGGCAACACGGCCGCCGCTTCCGTGTCGCTTGCTCCGGCTGCTAGCGAACCGACGGCACCGCAGCCGCGCACAGCTACTTACAACTGCGCCGACGGCAGCGTGATGACCATCGAGAATCTCGGCACGTCGGTGCGCGTCCTCGGCCAGAACGGCGCCAGCGCCGAGCTGCCGGCCTCACCGGCCAATCAGACCAGCCGTTACGGCGAGGCGCATGACGCAATCGTGATCGATGGGCGTGAGGCGCTGGTGATGAAGGGCGGTGCACCACCGCTGGCCTGCAAGCGCTGATCCGCCCCTTGCGCCAGCCATATTTTGCAGTGCGGCGACATTGTGCCGGCGCAAGGCGACAGCCCTAATCGATTGAAGCTGAAAGCCTGGCTTTCATCAGACTAAATTACGTTTTCGAAACGGTTTTCCGGCTTTGACGCGGTGCAAAAAGAGCATTAGAAACCGGCTGTCCGAAGTCGCAACCGGAAGCGGTAATGCCGCATTCCCACCTGAGGCTCCAGAGACGCCGAACTGGGGGAGCCATGAGCAAATCACCAGCCACCCGCGAATTTGCCAGGCGTGAACGGCCGCTTTCGCCGCATCTGACCGTCTATCGGCCGCCGATCACCATGACGATGTCGATCGTCCACCGCATCACCGGCGGGGCGCTCTATTTCGGCACGCTGCTGGTCGCGCTGTGGCTGATGGCGGCGGCGAGCTCGGAGGCGACCTTCAACGCCGTAAACTGGGCCTTCGGCTCGTGGCTGGGACGGCTGGTGCTGTTCGGCTACAGCTGGGCGCTGATGCACCACATGCTGGGCGGTGTGCGCCATCTTATCTGGGACACTGGGGCAGGGCTGGAAAAGCATACGGCATCGAGGATCGCCTGGGCGACGCTTGCCGGCTCGGTCACGCTGACGCTGCTGATCTGGATCGCCGGCTACATGGCGCGGGGAGCCTGACATGAACGGCAAGAACACCGACATGCGCACGCCGCTGGCCAAGGTCCGCGGCCTCGGTTCCGCCCGCGAGGGCACCGGCCATTTCTGGCGCCAGCGGCTGACGGCGATCTCCAACATCCCGCTGGTCCTGTTCTTCGTCGGCTTCCTGATCGCACTCAACGGCGCCAGCTATCTCGAGGTGCGCGCCGCACTTGCCAACCCGTTCGTTGCACTGGTGCTGGCGCTGGTGCTGTTGTCGGTGCTCTACCACATGCGGCTCGGCATGCAGGCGATCATCGAAGACTATGTGCATGGCGAAGGCACCAGGCTGGCGCTGCTTGCCCTCAACACATTCTTTCCCGTAGTCGTCGGCGTCGCTTCGGTCTTCGCCCTGCTTAAACTGGCATTTGGAGGCTGATTTTTTGGCCAAGGACGCGAAGAACGCCAACACGGCTTCCGCCTATAGCTATGTCGATCACAAATTCGACGTCGTGGTCGTCGGCGCCGGCGGCGCCGGCCTGCGCGCCGCGCTCGGCATGGCCGAGCAAGGCCTGCGCACCGCCTGCATCACCAAAGTGTTCCCGACGCGCTCGCATACGGTTGCGGCGCAGGGCGGCATCGCCGCCTCGCTCGCCAATATGGGGCCCGACAACTGGCAGTGGCATCTCTTCGACACCGTCAAAGGCTCAGATTGGCTGGGCGACACCGACGCTCAAGAATACATGGTGCGCGAAGCGCCGGCGGCGGTCTACGAGCTCGAGCACTACGGCGTTCCCTTCAGCCGCACCGAGGACGGGAAAATCTACCAGCGGCCGTTCGGCGGCATGATGATGAATTTCGGCGAGGGGCCGCCGGTGCAGCGCACCTGTGCGGCCGCCGACCGCACCGGCCACGCCATGCTGCACACGCTCTACGGCCAGTCGCTGAAGCACAATGCGCAGTTCTTCATCGAGTATTTCGCGCTCGACCTGATCACGGAGCCGGACGGCACCTGCACCGGCGTGGTCGCCTGGAACCTCGACGACGGCACCATCCACCGCTTTTCGGCCAAGATGGTGGTGTTGGCGACCGGCGGCTATGGCCGCGCCTATTTCTCGGCCACCTCGGCGCATACCTGCACCGGCGATGGCGGCGGCATGGCCGCACGCGCAAGCCTGCCGCTGCAGGATATGGAGTTCGTGCAGTTCCACCCGACCGGCATATACGGCGCCGGCTGCCTGATCACCGAGGGCGCGCGCGGCGAGGGCGGCTATCTCGTCAATTCCGAGGGCGAGCGCTTCATGGAACGCTACGCGCCGTCGGCCAAGGATCTGGCTTCGCGCGACGTGGTCTCGCGCTGCATGACGCTGGAAATCCGCGAGGGCCGCGGCGTCGGCCCGAAGAAGGATCACATTTTCCTGCATCTCGACCATCTCGACCCGGCCGTTCTGCACGAGAGGCTTCCGGGTATTTCGGAATCGGCAAAGATCTTTGCCGGCGTGGACCTGACCAAGGAGCCGATCCCGGTGCTGCCGACGGTCCACTACAATATGGGCGGCGTGCCGACCAATTACTGGGGCGAGGTGCTGAACCCGACGGCGTCGAATCCGGACCAGGTGTCGCCCGGGCTGATGGCGGTCGGCGAAGCCGGCTGCGCCTCGGTGCACGGCGCCAACCGGCTTGGTTCGAACTCGCTGATCGACCTGGTGGTGTTCGGCCGCGCGGCGGCAATCCGGGCCGGCCAGGTGATCGACCGCACATCGGCGATCCCTTCGCCCAACGAGACCGCCGTCGAAAAGATCATGGACCGCTTCGACCGGCTGCGTCACGCCAACGGCTCGACGCCGACAGCGGTTTTGCGCGAAAAGATGCAGAAGGCGATGCAGGAGGACGCGGCGGTGTTCCGCACCCAGGAATCGCTGGAAAGCGGCTGCAGGCGCATTTCGCAGATCTGGGGTGAACTCGGCGACGTCAAGGTGTTCGACCGCTCGATGATCTGGAACTCCGACCTGGTCGAGACGCTGGAGCTGGAAAACCTGATGGCCAACGCCATCACCACCGTCTACGGCGCCGAGGCGCGCAAGGAAAGCCGCGGCGCGCACGCGCGGGAGGACTTTTCGGCCCGCGACGACGCCAACTGGCGCAAGCATACGCTGGCCCGGCTCAACGAGGCCGGCGAGGTGGCGCTCACCTACCGGCCGGTGCACACCGAAACGCTGCTTAGGGAAGCAGACGGCGGCATCAACCCGGCCAAGATCGCGCCAAAGGCCAGGGTGTATTGAGATGAGGCTGCTGGCGGTTGCGGGATATTCCGGCACGCCCCTTCCGGCCAAGCTCGGCCTGAAGGACGGGATGATTGCCGCTTTCGTCGCCTTGCCGGCCGAACTCGAGGATTTGACCGAAGCCGTGGATTTTGCCGAGCTCGACCGGCTGGCCAACTGGTCGGCGATTTCGGGCGTTCATGAGAAATACGATGCCGTACATGCTTTCACCCGGCAGCGTGTCGAGATCGAGGACCGTCTTGGCGACGTCGAAGCGGCAATCAAGCGGGACGGCATGGTCTGGGTCTCATGGCCGAAGAAGGCATCGAAAGTGCCGACCGACGTCACCGAGGACGTTATCCGCACAGAGGCGCTGAAGCTCGACCTTGTCGACGTCAAGATCGCCGCCGTGAACGAGATCTGGTCCGGGCTGAAGCTCGTCATCCGAAAGGACCTGAGGTAATGGTCGAACTCACCCTCCCCAAAAACTCGAAGATCATGGCCGGAAAAACCTGGCCGAAGCCGGAGGGCGCGACCAACCTGCGCGAATACCGCATCTACCGCTGGTCGCCGGACGATGACGAGAACCCGCGCATGGATACGTATTTCGTCGACATGGACGATTGCGGGCCGATGGTGCTCGACGCGCTGCTCTGGATCAAGAACAAGATCGACGCGACGCTGACGCTGCGCCGCTCCTGCCGCGAGGGCATCTGCGGCTCCTGCGCCATGAACATCGACGGGTCGAACACGCTGGCCTGCACCAAGGGCTGCGACGACATTTCCGGCGCGATCAAGGTCTATCCGCTGCCGCACATGGCCGTGGTCAAGGACCTGGTGCCCGACCTCACCACTTTCTACGCACAGCACGCCTCGATCGAGCCGTGGCTGAAGACGGTGTCGCCCGAGCCGGCCAAGGAATGGCTGCAGAGCCATGAGGACCGCGAAAAGCTCGACGGGCTCTATGAGTGCATCTTGTGCGCCTGCTGCTCGACCTCCTGCCCGAGCTACTGGTGGAACGGCGAGCGCTATCTCGGCCCGGCGACGCTGCTGCAGGCCTATCGCTGGCTGATCGATTCCAGGGACGAGGCGACGGGCGAGCGGCTCGACAATCTCGAAGACCCGTTCCGGCTCTATCGCTGCCACACCATCATGAACTGCGCCCAAACCTGCCCCAAGGGGCTCAACCCGGCCAAGGCGATCGCCGAGATCAAGAAGATGATGGTGGAACGGCGGGTATAGGCGGCGGGCGGATCATCTCGTCGGCAGTGATCCTTCGCGCCCCCTCTGTCCTGCCGGACATCTCGCCCAAGAGGGGGCCATCGCAGATAGCAAGCCGAGGCTTTCGCTCTACGATGGACCCCCACCCCTAACCCCTCCCCACAAGGGGGAGGGAGACTTCCGTTGGCGCTGACCTCGGCAAATTGCCTGCCTTTCGGCGCCAAAAGGGGAAGTAAGGGCGCGCGGCAGCGTTCCCTCCCCCTTGTGGGGAGGGTTAGGGTGGGGGTCCATCTTCGTAAGAATCCAAATGCGATTGCTCTGCCCTCAAGGGGGGAGATTAGCAGCTTGGAGGACAGCGCCCTTTCTGCAGCCTTGAAAGGTGGCGAAGCGGTGATGACAGCCAATCTCCCCACTAGAGGGGGAGATGTCCGGCAGGACAGAGGGGGGCGCTGTCCCGCCGAGTTCGAAAGGATAGCAAACTTATGACCGATTCCGACCTTCCCATCCTCTCTCCCATCGAAGCCCGCGTGCTCGGCTGCCTGATCGAGAAGAAGGAGCTGACGCCGGACGTCTATCCGCTGACGCTCAATGCGGCACATGCGGCGGCCAACCAGAAGACGGCGCGCGAGCCGGTAATGTCGGTCGAGCTTGCCGAGGTCAGGCGGGCGCTTGGCCAGCTGGAGCAGAAGGGCCTCGTCAGGCAAGTGTTCGCGTCGCGCGTCGAGCGCTACGAGCATATCGTGGCGCAGCGCTTTTCCCTGACCTCGGCGCAGATCGCGCTGCTCGGCCTGTTGCTGCTGCGCGGCCCGCAGACGGCCTATGAATTGCTGGCGCGAAGCGAGCGCATGGCGCGGCTGCCGTCGATCGACGAGCTTCGCGGCAATCTCGATCTGCTGATCGGCCGCCGGCCACCGCTGGTGCAGCAGATCGATCGCGGCCCAGGCCAGCGCGAGGATCGCTACGTCCATCTGCTCAGCGGGCCGCCGCAGCTGTCGGCTGCCGCAGCACCCCTGCAGTCGTCC
Organism: Mesorhizobium sp. M0018; assembly: GCF_040323955.1. NCBI lineage: Bacteria > Pseudomonadati > Pseudomonadota > Alphaproteobacteria > Hyphomicrobiales > Phyllobacteriaceae > Mesorhizobium > Mesorhizobium sp. M0018. The sequence goes on from NZ_JAMYVL010000009.1 coordinate 65,215, forward strand.
TCGCCGGCGTCGGATATGGAAATGCGCGTGCGGGCCCTCGAGGAGGAGGTCGCGGCATTGCGCGCCCGCCTCGACGCGCTCGTTGGCGAAAAAAGCCAATAATCATTCGAGAGGGGGCGCGAAGGATCGCCCGCTTCGCAGACCAGCTCTCACCCGAGCCTGGCGTCGAGCGATACTTTGATGGCGCCGAGCGCTTTCGAGACCGGGCATTCGGCCTTGGCCTTCTCGGCCAATTCCTTGAACTTGGCGGCATCAATGCCCGGTACCTTGCCGACCAGCGTGATCGCGCTGCCGGTGATGCCGGTGCCGGGGACCAGCGTTACCACGGCCTTGGCGTCGAGCTCGGCAGCCGGAGTGCCGTTCTCGGCGAGAAAATGCGAAAGCTGCATGGCGTAGCAGCCGGCATGGGCGGCGGCGATCAGCTCTTCCGGGTTTGTGCCGGATTTGCCGCTTTCATCCTCGAAACGCGTCTTGGCCGAATAGGGTGTGCCCTTCAGCACCCCGCTCTGGGTTTCGAGTGTGCCCTTGCCTTCCTTGAAACTGCCTTTCCAAACGGCGTTGGCGGTGCGGTCCATCAATTCCTCCTTGATTGTCGTGGCTGAGCCCGTGATCGGCATCCAGTCGACTATAGCGCGCGCGGGAGCGAAGGCCACCCACGCTTTCGTATCGGCGGCGGCGTGACACATCATGTCGAGCGAAAAAAATTCGAAAAAAATATGCGTGCAAAAATGTCGACTTCCATCTGTCCCGGCCGTCCTGCGGGCGGCCATGGACTTGGTGGCCGGATGGAGGACCACATGAACAATCTGTTTTCTGCTCACTGGACAAGCACCGGCCACAGGGCCGGTGAACAACAAGCCGACTGGTCGCGCCTGCAGCCTTCCGGCTTCGGCCGACTGCTTGCGGCGATTGCCATCATTGGGATTGCGGTATCTCTTCTCGACTATGCTGCGGCCGGTCTCGATTCTGCGGCAGGCAAGGGCTCCGCGGAGATTTCCGTAGCCTCGTCTTCGGCTTCAAGCCAGGAATGGAGATAAAAATGAAGTATGTTTGCCTGGTCTATGGTGAAGAAAAAGATCTCTACGCAATGACCCCCGAGAGGCTGGCCAAGCTCGACGCCGATTCGATGGCCCATGACCGGTCATTGGACCAACGCGGGATGCTGATCATCGCGCAGGCGCTGCAATCGGTGAAAACCTCGAAAACCGTTCGCAGGCGCAAGGGCAAGCGGCTGGTCACCGACGGCCCCTTCGCCGAAACCAAGGAGCAGTTGCTCGGTTTCGTCATGATCGAGGCCGAGAGCCTCGACGAGGCGCTGGGGATCGCGGGCGAGATTCCGCTCGCCGAAATCGGCACGATCGAGGTGCGGGCGATCTACAAGGTGCCCGGGTCATAGAGATGTCTCGATAAGTTCCTCCGCGGAGCGGTGGCGACCAACGACTGGCGCAGGCTGTCGTTTTCTTCAATCGGCGCAACTTTTGCGTGTTGAAGCGAAGCAATACTTCTCCTATCGTCGCCCGAGATTGGGGGATCTTGGGCATGCATATATTGATTGCTGCAATCGGCCTGCTGGGGGCGGCGGCGTTCTGGTGGTACCGGCTGAAGACCATGAACGACGCGGCGCGTGAGGTTGCCGACGTGGTTGGCCGCGTCCAGGGCAACGTCCGCCGCAAGAAACTACGCAAGCAGGCGGCGCTCTCGCCGCTGACGGCGATCGACGATCCCGTCGTCGCCGCCGCGACGCTGATCACCGCCATCGTTTCCGAACATGGTCCTGTGCTGCCGCAACGCGAAGCTGCCATTCGATCGGTGATCTCGGAGATTGCCGACAAAAAACAGACCGATGAAGCGGTGATCTACGCCAAATGGGCGGCATCGCAAATCGATGACGCCACGGTCGTAATCGACAAGCTGGCACCGTTCCTGCGCGAACGGCTCGACGCGGCCGAAAGGAGCGATCTGCTGCGGATGGTCAGCCGTGCGGCGGAAGCCGGCGGACAAAACCTGCAGATTCCCGACCAGCGCATGCTGCGGCTGCGCCAGAAGCTGGGCTTCGAGGTCAACTAAGTTCCCTGACACGGAAATTCGGCAGACCGCATGGCGATCAAGCCGAGACGCCTGATCGCTTCGTCATCCTGGGTCTTCTCTCCGCTTCGCGTCGCTACGCCCAGGGATGACGAAGTTGGGGAAGCTTCAGGGCCTGTTTAGATCGCCTCGCCCTTCAACAATTTCGGCGTGTCGCCGGACAGACCCGACGCCTGGCGGATGAAAAACCCCTTCAGCGGGGGCATGCGCTCGACGAGGCCGAGGCCGATGTCGCGCAAAGTGCGCAGCGGGCCGAAATCGTTGGAAAACATCCGGTTCAGCACATCGGTGGTGATGCCCATCTGCACCGTGTCGAAACGCCGCCATTGCTGGTAGCGCTCGAGCACGTCGAGCGCGCCGATGTCCTGGCCGAGCCGGTCGGCCTCGACCACCACTTCGGCCAGCGCCGCCACGTCCTTGAAGCCGAGATTGAGACCCTGGCCGGCGATCGGGTGGATGCCGTGGGCGGCGTCGCCGGCCAAGGCGATGCGCGGCGCGACGAAGGCGCGCGCAATGATCAGCCCGAGCGGCCAGGCACGCGGCTTGTCGGCGAGATGGATTTCGCCGAGTTTCAGGCCAAAGCGCTGCTCGAGCTCATATTCCAGGACCAGCGTGTCGCCACTGACCAGTTTCTCGGCATCCTGCGACCGTTCGACCCAGACGATCGACGAGCGGTTGGTGCCGTCCTTGCCCGGCTTGAGTGGCAGCGTGGCAAACGGGCCTGCGGGGAGGAAATGCTCTTCGGCGCGGCCGTTGTGCGGCCGCTCGTGCGCCACCGTGCAGACGATGCCGGACTGGCCATACTCCCATTTCACCGTCTTGATGCCGGCCATGTCGCGCAGCTTCGAATTGACGCCGTCGGCGGCAACCAGCAGCCGCGCCTTCAGCGTCGCGCCGTCGGCAAGATGCACGGTGATGCCGGCGCCGTTGATGTCGAAGGCGCTGACGGCGACGCCTTCGATGATGCCGATGCCGAGTTGTTCGGCGCGCCGGCGCAAGGCGCCGTTCAAATCCTTGTTGGCGACCATATGCGCAAAGGGTTCGCCGGGCGCGACCTCGCCGTCGAAGGTGAGGAACACCGGGCGGACCGGATCGGATGTGCGCGAATCGGTGACGATCATTTCGGTGATCGCCTGCGCCCCCGGCGCGATCTCGTTCCAGACGCCGAGCTGGTCGAGCATGCGGCACGCGGCGGCGGCAATCGCCGAGGCGCGGCCGTCCTTCTGCCAGACCCTGGCGGGTGCTGCATCGACGACGGCGACGGCGAGGCTCGGCCGCGCCTGCTTCAGCGACACGGCGGCGGCTAGGCCGACATAACCGGCGCCGGCGACCAGAACGTCGAGCGAATTCTTGCTGTCGACCATGGCAATTCCTTTCGCAGCCTGACTGTCGCCGGGCATTCCGCCCTTGACTGCCCGCTGTTCCTGTCGGAAACCGCCATGGTAATTTTGCGGCGAGGTCAAGATGACGGCAGCCATGGACGAGCTTCTCGGCATTCTCGACCTCGAGCAGCTGGAACACAACCTGTATCGTGGTCGCAGCCCCAAGCTCGATTGGCAGCGCATCTTCGGCGGCCAGACCATCGCCCAGGCGCTGGTCGCCGCGCAGCGAACGGTCGAGCCCGAGCGCCACGTGCATTCGCTGCATGGCTATTTCATGCGGCCGGGCGACACCAAGGTGCCTATCATCTACGAGGTCGACCGCATCCGTGACGGCGGCTCCTTCACCACGCGCCGCGTCGTGGCGATCCAGCACGGCCAGGCGATCTTTTCGCTGGAAGCCTCGTTCCAGCAGGATGAGGTCGGCCTGGAACATCAGGTGCCGATGCCGCAGGACGTGCCGGCGCCCGACACGTTGCTGTCGCAGCGCGAATTGCTGGGCAAGTTCGGCGAAGCCGTGCCCGACGGCATCAAGCGCTATTGGGAGCGCGACCGGCCGATCGAGATGAAGCCGGTGATGCTGAAGCATTATACCAGCCGGGAAAAGCTCGAGCCGAAGCAGAACATCTGGATCCGCACCACCGGCCCGGTGCCGGCCGACCGCGCCACGCAGGCGGCCGTGCTCGCTTACCTCTCGGATATGACGCTGCTCGACACCTCGACCTTTGCTCATGGCCGCGCCATTTTCGATCGTGATATCCAGGCAGCCAGCCTCGACCACGCCATGTGGTTCCACCGCAGCCATCCGCTCGACGACTGGATGCTGTACACGCAAGACAGTCCGTCGACGCAAGGATCGCGTGGCTTTACCCGCGGCTCGCTGTTTGCTCGCGACGGCACCTTGATCGCCTCGGTTGCCCAAGAAGGACTCATCCGGCTGAAGCGGCCGCCTGCGGAGTAGGCATTTTTTGAAATTTGCCTATTTTTTAAGCATATGCACTGCCGCGCCTGTGAACAGGCAGCTGCCAGACCTTCTCGATTTCGTTGTTTAACAACAGCTTAACACCCTGCTTCGGCAATTGGCACGGAGCTTGAATCCTAGCGGGCACTCTCCGGCTCTCATGGGGATCGGCGAAGTCGTGCAAACGCGGGGACCCGCAACAGCAAAGGGTGAAACCTTATGAAGATCGTGATGGCAATCATAAAGCCGTTCAAGCTCGACGAGGTGCGCGAGGCGCTCACCGCAGTCGGCATCCAGGGCCTGACCGTCACCGAAGTAAAAGGCTACGGACGTCAGAAGGGTCACACGGAAATCTATCGCGGGGCGGAATACGCGGTCAGCTTCCTGCCGAAGATCAAGATCGAAGTCGCGGTCGCTGTCGACATGGTCGACAAGGCCGTCGAAGCCATCACCGCGGCGGCCAAGACCGGCCAGATCGGCGACGGCAAGATCTTCGTTTTCGGCATCGACCAGGCGGTGCGCATTCGCACCGGCGAAACAGACACCGACGCGCTTTGAGCTGCGGATACGTATTCCAATGGAGAGTTCAATGAATATTCCTTCCACCTTGAAGATAACGGGACGCGCGGCCGTTTTAGGTTCGCTCGCTCTCGCTGCACTGGGCACGGTTGCTGCGTTCGCGCAGGAAGCGGCACCGGCGGCACCGGCTGCCCCTGCACCCGCGCTCGACACCGGCAACACAGCCTGGATGCTGACCTCGACGGCGCTGGTGCTGATGATGACCGTACCGGGCCTGGCGCTGTTTTATGGCGGCATGGTGCGCAAGAAGAACGTGCTCGCCACCATCATGCAGAGCTTTGCCATCACCTGCCTGGTGACGGTGCTGTGGTTCATGTTCGGCTACTCGCTGGCCTTCTCGGATGGCGGCGGCATGAATGCCTATCTCGGCGGCTTCTCGAAGTTCTTCCACAACGGCATCACCACCTCCTCGCTGTGGCTGCCGGGCGTGGCGAACATTCCTGAGTTCGTCTTCTCGATGTTCCAGATGACCTTCGCCATCATCACGCCGGCGCTGATTGCCGGCGCCTTCGCCGAACGCATGAAGTTCTCGGCGCTGCTCATCTTCATGGGCGCGTGGCTGCTGGTGGTCTACGCCCCGATCGCGCACTGGGTGTGGGGCGGCGGCTTCCTCGGCACAGCCGGCGTTCTCGATTTCGCCGGCGGCACGGTCGTTCACATCAATGCCGGTGTTGCCGGCCTGGTCTGCGCGCTGGTTCTCGGCAAACGTGAAGGCTACGGCACCACCAACATGGCGCCGCACAACCTCGTCTACTCCGTCATCGGCGCTTCGCTGCTGTGGGTCGGCTGGTTCGGCTTCAACGCCGGCTCGGAACTGGCCGCCGACGGCCTTGCCGGTGCCGCGATGCTGAACACCCAGGTTGCCGCTGCCGCCGCGGCGCTCGCCTGGATGTTCGCCGAATGGATCGTCGCCAAGAAGCCGAGCGTGCTTGGCATCATCTCGGGCGCCGTCGCCGGCCTGGTCGCGGTGACGCCGGCTTCCGGTTTCGTCAATCCGACCGGCGCCTTCATCGTCGGCATCGTCGCCGGCGTGCTCTGCTACGTCTCGGCCGTCAAGCTCAAGCACGCGTTCGGCTATGACGACTCGCTCGATGCATTCGGCGTGCACGGCATCGGCGGCATCATCGGTGCATTGCTGACCGGCGTGCTCGCCGATCCGGCGATCAACAGCCTTGGCTCGGGTGCCTCTGTCGGCAAGCAGCTCTACGGTATCGTCTTCACCATCCTGTGGACGGCGATCGCGAGCTTCGTGATCCTCTATATCGTCAAGGCGCTGGTCGGCCTGCGTCCTTCCACCCAGGAAGAGGTCGAAGGCCTCGACATCAGCCAGCACGGCGAAGTGGTGCCGTGAGGTTTATTGGCTGGCACCGGCGTTTTGCCGGTGCCGGGAAGATCCCGTCGTGATGCTCCCGAAAGGGCTCACGCCTTGAGGCCCGGAAACCTTCCGGGCCTCTTTTTTGTGTGCAGGCGGCCGTTATGGCTCGATCATACAATCGCTTGATCAAGGTGGCTCGATCCGCCGGCGGCGTGAAACAGCGGCCGCAACGCTCCGAACTGTGGTGGCGGTCGCCCGTTCCGGTGACGCAGAATGCCCATGGTTAATGCGCCCTTAACCTTCCCGCCGCTAGTCTGACAGCCGAATCTGCCGTGTTGCGCGTCCGCGCCCGGCCGGGCAACGACAGACGAGGAAAAGCATGCGTTCAGGGGCTTCAGCACCGCTTGCGCTGGCCGATACGGAGCACGGCATCCGGTCGTTCGCGAGGCGCCAGGTCGGGCGGCTGGTCGGTGCCGGGCTGTTTGCTCTGGTTGGTTTCGGCGTCGCCGCCCTTGCCACCTGGAACGTCGCCGATCCGAGCTTTTCGCACGCCACCGACAATATCGTCACCAATGCAATGGGTTATGCCGGCGCCGTCTTTTCCGACATTGCCATGCAGTTCTTCGGACTTGCCGCCGTTGCGGCGCTGGTGCCGGCGGTGATCTGGGGATTTCTGCTGTTTACCGCGCGCGGCGTCGACCGGCTGCCGAAACGGGCACTGGCCTGGTTCGGGTTTTCGCTGCTTGGCGCGGCAATTGCCGGCTGCGTGGTGCCGCCCAAGACCTGGCCGCTGCCGACCGGCCTCGGCGGCGTCTTCGGCGACATGGTGCTCAATATCCCGGGCCTGGTCATCGGCGGCTATCCGACCGGCCTCGTCGCCAGCGTGCTCGCCGTGCTCCTGGCAGCGCCGGCGCTGTGGGTATTCTTGTATGGCTCGGCGCTGATTTCGCGCAAGAACGGCTTTGCCGTCCTCGAACAGCCCGCAGTGCCCGATCCGCAGGACGACCTGCTTTTCGACAATGAAGAGGACGAGGGCGACGAAGGTATATTGGCGCTTGGCGCCATCACCCACTGGTGGCTGTCGCTGCGGGCCTATCTGCGCCGCCGCGCCGCGCGCCGGCGCGAGCGCGACGATTTCGAGCCGGAGATGGAACCGCGCCCCAGCGCCTGGCGGCGGGCGGCCGAACGGGTCGAATCGGCCGAGTTCGCCGAGGCGCGGATGAGCCCGGGCGGGCGCGCCCGCGTCGAGCCGGAATTCTTCGCCGCCATGGTCAACGACCGCAGTGCCTCGATCGACCCTGACGATGCCGACGTCTTCGATAACGACGACAATGACGACGACATGGATTTCGCGCCCGAGCCGGCCGGCCAGCGCCGCGCCGCGCCAACGGCCAGGGTGCAGAACTTCCGTTCCGACGCGGCGACACGCGTCGAGGCGCCGGCGCCGCGGCCGGCCCCCGGCGCCCGCGTCCAGCGCGAGGCGCAGACTTCGCTGATCGGCTCGGAAAAATTCGAGATGCCGTCGCTGCACTTCCTGTCGGAACCAAAGAACGTGGTGCGCGACGCCAGCCTGTCCAAGGATGCGCTGGAGCAGAACGCCCGCCTGCTTGAGGGCGTGCTGGAGGATTTCGGCGTCAAGGGCGAAATCATCCATGTGCGTCCGGGTCCGGTCGTCACGCTCTACGAGCTGGAACCGGCGCCCGGCATCAAATCGTCGCGGGTCATCGGCCTGTCCGACGACATCGCCCGCTCGATGAGCGCCATCGCCTGCCGTGTCGCCGTGGTGCCCGGCCGCAACGCGATCGGCATCGAATTGCCGAACGCCAGGCGCGAGACGGTCTATTTGCGCGAGATCATGGCCAGCCGCGATTTCGAAACCACCAAGGCCAAGCTGGCGCTGGCGCTGGGCAAGACCATCAATGGCGAGGCGGTGATCGTCGACATCGCCAAGATGCCGCACGTGTTGGTCGCCGGCACCACCGGCTCGGGCAAGTCCGTCGCCATCAACACCATGATCCTGTCGCTGCTCTACCGGCTGACGCCGCAGGACTGCCGGCTGATCATGATCGATCCAAAGATGCTGGAGCTCTCGGTCTATGACGGCATTCCGCATCTTCTGACGCCGGTCGTCACCGATCCGAAGAAGGCGGTGGTGGCGCTGAAATGGACCGTGCGGGAGATGGAGGACCGCTACCGCAAGATGTCCAAGGTCGGCGTCCGCAACATCGACGGCTTCAACGCGCGCGTGCAGCAGGCCGAGAAAAAGGGCGAAAGGATCTCGCGCACCGTGCAGACCGGCTTCGACCGCCAAACCGGCGAGGCGATCTACGAGACGGAGAACCTCGACCTCGAGCCGATGCCCTACATCGTCGTCATCATCGACGAGATGGCCGATTTGATGATGGTCGCCGGCAAGGACATCGAAGGCGCGGTGCAGCGCCTGGCGCAGATGGCGCGCGCCGCCGGCATCCATGTCATCATGGCGACGCAGCGGCCGTCGGTCGACGTCATCACCGGCACCATCAAGGCGAATTTCCCGACCCGCATCTCCTTCCAGGTGACATCGAAGATCGACAGCCGCACCATCCTGGGCGAGCAGGGCGCCGAACAGCTGCTCGGCATGGGCGACATGCTCTACATGGCCGGCGGCGGCCGCATCCAGCGCGTGCACGGTCCCTTCGTCTCCGACGACGAGGTGGAGAAGATTGTCGCGCATCTGAAATTGCAGGGCGTGCCGGAATATCTCGACGCCATCACCGAGGACGACGACAAGGATGACGATGAGCCGACGGGCAAAGGCAGTGGCGGCGGCGACGGCGGTAATTTCGAGGATTCCGACGATCCCTACGACCAGGCGGTCGCGGTGGTGCTGCGCGACGGCAAGGCCTCGACCAGCTACATCCAGCGCCGGCTCGGCATCGGCTACAATCGCGCCGCCTCGATCATCGAGAAGATGGAGAAGGAAGGCATTGTCGGCCCGGCCAACCATGCCGGAAAACGCGAAATCCTGGTGCCGACGGAGGACGACAAGTTCTAGAGCGCGTCCGCGCCGGCAACTTTGAACCTTTTGGCGCGTTGCAACGACGGGCGCCGTGCGGCCGCCAAACTTAAGCCCAACTGGGGGGCCAGACCAATATAACGAGCAAGCAATCAGATGATGGTGACCGGCATGAAAAACGCAACTCTCGCCCCAAGCAGGGATTTCGCCCCAACCCGCCGGCAGGTGCTCGGCCTCGGCCTGGTCCTGGCCGGTGCGGCGGCCGCCAACCTCGTGCCCGGCGTCCAGTTGCTGGCGTCGGCGCAAGCAGCGGTTCCGGCGACGGCGCAGAAGATCGCCGATCATTTCTCCTCGGTCAAATCGATGAGCGGCGAGTTCGTGCAGTTCGGACCCAAGGGCGAGCAGACCGGCGGCAAGTTCTTTCTGGAACGGCCGGGCAAGATCCGCTTCAATTACGACGGCGCCTCGAATTTCAGAGTGATTTCCGATGGCAAGTCGGTGGTCATCCTCAACAAGAAGCTGCGGACCTCCGACCTCTATCCGCTGTCGAAGACGCCGCTGAAGCTGCTGCTCGACGACAAGATCGATCTGTCGGGCGGGCGCGTCAGAAGCGTCAAGGAAGAGGACGATCTCACCACCATCCAGCTTGCCGACAAATCGGTGTTCGGCAATTCGAAGATCACCATGATGTTCGATCCGAAATCTTATGAATTGCGGCAGTGGACCATCACCGATGCGCAAGGCAAGGACACGACGGTGATGATCTTCAACACCAAGGAGGGCGTCAGCTTCGCCCCCGACACCTTCGCCATCGACTATACGGCGAACCGCGAGCTGAACACCAAGACGCGGTAACTTCCTACTGCTGCGGGATGGTTTTTCCGCGTTGGTGCGGGCGGCTTGTTTTTGCGGTGCGCGGCTGGCAGTAGTTTCCGCGATTGACTTCCGTCGGAGCCATCCGGCGGATATTGCGTTGTCCGGAACCCCACATGCCGTTTTCCGTCGCTACCTGGAACATCAACTCCGTCCGGCTGCGCATGCCGATCGTCGAGCGCCTGCTGGTCGAGCAGGCGCCGGACGTGCTCTGCCTGCAGGAAACCAAGGTTCCGGACGAATTGTTTCCGGAGAAGGCGTTCCGCAAGCTCGGCTACGAGCACATCGCCTTCCATGGCCAGAAGGGCTATCACGGCGTTGCCACCATAGCGCGGCGGCCGATCGAGGTGGTCGAAAAGCGCCGCTTCTGCGAGATCGACGACAGCCGGCATCTGTCGGTCACCGTCAACGCCGGCGGCAAAACGATCCTGCTGCACAATTTCTACGTTCCGGCCGGCGGCGACGAGCCCGACCCGGCCGTCAACCGCAAGTTCAAGCACAAGCTCGATTTCGTTGCCGAGATGAACGCCGTGCGGGCCGAGCATGACGAGCACTCCGGCTCGATCCTGGTCGGCGACCTCAACATCGCGCCGCTCGAGCACGATGTCTGGTCGCACAAGCAGCTCCTCAATGTCGTCAGCCATACGCCGGTCGAGACGGAAAACTTCGAGGCAATGCGGCTCGCCGGCGACTGGATCGACCTGATGCGGCTCAATGTGCCTTACGAGGAGAAACTCTACACCTGGTGGAGCTATCGCGCCCAGGATTGGCAGGCCTCAAATCGCGGCCGCCGCCTCGACCATGTCTGGTCGTCGCCAAACCTGGTGCCGCATTTTGCCGGCTATGAAATCCTGCGGCCGGCGCGCGGCTGGGAACGGCCCTCGGACCATGTGCCGGTGATCGGGCGTTTCAACCTGGATTAGCTTTGTCTCGCCTCAGCGAAACCTGAAGCTATCCGCGATGTAGTCGGGACGGGCGTTCAGCGTGGCGAAAACGTCCTCCAGGTCAGGCGCCCCCGCCAATATGCCCGACAGGACCAGCGTCGTCGCGACACCGACGCCGTTGCCGCCGGCGATGTCGTGCTCGACGCTGTCGCCGACGCAGACCACGCTGTCGCGCTCCGGGTGGCCCGCCAGTGCCAGCGCTGCCTCGAATATCTGCGGATTGGGCTTGCCAATGCGCGACACGCTGCCGCCGAGGCTCTCATAGAGATCGGCGAGCCGGCCGGCGCCGAAGCGAGGGCCGACGGCAGTCAGCATGATCTTGTCGGGATTGGTGCAGAAGCATGGCACCCGCCGCGCCGCCGCCGGACCAAGAAGCCGGCGATAATGGTCGAGGTCGTAGCGATCGCCCTCGCTGGCGGAAATCAGCACCAGTTCGGCATCGTCGCCGTCCTTGGCCAGGACGAAGGGCAGGCCGTCGACAGCCGAACGGTCATTGTCGCGGCGGATCAGCAGGCATTTTGTCTGCGGGCGCAGGGCTCCGGAGGCTGCCATTTGGTGGAAGGAGCGCCACGCCACCTCGCCGGAGGAGACAAAGTGGTCCCAGCTTCCCGGTTCGAAGCCGAGCTTCAGCAGGCGGTGCTCATTGGGTTGCGCCCGCTTGCCGGAATTCGAGATCAGTACGATGGTCTTGCCGGCGCGCTTGAGTGCCGACAACGCTTCGACAGCACCTGGATAGGCGCTGGTGCCGTCGTGCAGCACACCAAATTGGTCGAGCAGGAACACCTGATAGCGGTCGGTCAGCGCGGCGATGCCGTCGAGGTGTTGAATTGCCTTGGCCGTCATAAAAGCCCCGCTGCGCTTGCGCCCATCAGCGCCAGCCGCGCCGTGCCGGCAGCGGCCTCCTCCGAAAGAGCCGGCACGAGAGCGACGCCAAGCTTGCGCTGCCGGATCGCTGTCCAGGCCGGATTGGCCGCACCGCCGCCGACGCTCCTGACCGATGTCAGCCGGGGGGCGCCGAGTTCGGCAAGCCGGCGATAGCCGAGCGCTTCGATCGCCGCAATACCCTCGAACATCGCTTTCAGATAGTCGGCATCGTCGGCGGGCCGCGGCTCGAGGCACGGCGACAGCGCCGGATCGGCTATGGGGAAGCGTTCGCCTGGCGCTGGCAGCGGGTAATAATCGAGGCCGGTCTTCGTCGCCGGGTCGATTTTTTTGCTGAGTTCGACAATGCGGGCGACGGGGAAATGCTGGGCCAGCACCTTGCCGCCGGAGTTCGAGGCGCCGCCCGCCAGATAGATGTCTCCCAGCCGATGGCTGTAGATGCCGAATTGCGGCGCCGAGATCGGCCGGTCGCAGAGGATCTTGATGGTCAGCGACGAGCCGAGCGCGGTGACGCCGTCGCCCGCGGCACTCGCGCCGGTCGCCAGGAACGACGCACAGCCATCGGTGGTGCCGGCGACCACGGCCACGTCACGCGGCAGGCCGAACATTTTCGCGGCGCTGGCGGTGAGCGTGCCCGTGACACCGCCCGGCCGCACGACGCGGGGCAGGAATTCCATGCGCATGCCGGTCGCCGCGATCCAGTCCGGCCAGCGCCGGGCCTCGACGTCGTAGCCGGTCTTCAGGGCGTTGTTCTCGTCGCTGACATCGAAGCGGCCGGAAAACTGTCCGGCGATCCAGTCTGCCTGGTGCAGCACAGTGGCGACGCCGGGCAGGTGCTGGAAAGACAGCGCCTTGGCGAGACCGGAGGTCGCCCCGAGTGCAGCGCTCGTTGCCGGTGCCGCGCCGGCTATTGCTGTCAGGAGAGTGTCGTCAGCGACCTTGTCGTTGTACATCAGCGGTTCGGCCAGCGGCCGCCCGGCGCCGTCGACCGGCAGCAGCGTGCCCGACGTACCGTCGACGGCGATCGAGCGCACTGCCGCGCGATCGATACATTTGAGCAGTTCCGCCAACGTCGCGCCGACCGCCTCCCACCATATTGCGGGGTCACGGCCGTTCGGCCCAAATCGCTCGAGGGCAATAGCGGAATGCGCGGCAATGGAAAAATCCGGACGCATGGCGACGGCGCGCGCGCCGGATGTGCCGATGTCGATGCCGATGGCAAGCGGACCAGACGAACGCGGCATGTCAGCTGCCTCCGGCATTGAGCTTCTGGCGATATTTTTCGGCGTCCCAGTTGATCAGTTCGTCATTCTCCGCCGCTGTCAGATAATTCAGCTTCGCCGCGACATCGATCCGCGCCGTCACGTCGGAAAGGCAGCGCTGCATGGCGTCGGCACCGGCGCCGGCGTCGCCGCGCATCAGCACGCCGAGTCCAGGAAACAGGATCGCCACGGGTGCGGCGCCGCAGCGCTCGATGACGCGCTTCACACCCTCGTCCGGTCTCGCCACGACCGAGCCTTCGCCGAGAAAGATGACGTGGTCGGGGTAGAGGCTGCCACCCGAAGCCATGCGGCAGCTTTCGGGGTCGATCGCCACCGCATGCGCCTCAACGTCCGCCGGCAATCTGTAGTCGCTGTCGCCGGCGCGCGCCGTCAATGCCGCGATGTCCGGTTCCGCCACCTGGCGCGGCGGCCGCGCCAACAGTCGTGTCACGCGCCGCAGCAGCATGTCGGCCGCGGCGACGGTCTCGGCTGCAACGACCAGGCCGTGATTGCCGAGGATCAGGATATCCACGCCTGGCCGAAGGCGCTCGGCGATACCCTGCGCGAGCGGCAGTCCCGGCCGGCGATAGGGAATATACGCCCATTGATGGCCGTCAAGCCGCCTGGCCGCCTCGGCCTCGCAGTCGGCCTGCACGGCCAGCGAAATGGTCTCGACGCAGTGAACATGCAGAACGATGCGCTGCGGCATCAGCGCATGCACGGTGGTCTCGATCGACGGGCGCAAGCCGCGCGCGTTGAGGGCGTCGACAGTGAAGGCCTGCGGCTGTTCGGCGGCCGGGTCGCGCCGTTCGATGGCGTCGAGCAGTGGCGGGATGCCGACCGGCACCATGATGTCGGCGATGAGCGCGTCCTTCAGCCAGGTGCCGGAGGCCTTGATCCAGAGCGTGTCGCCGGCTTTCAGCGAGGTGTTGCCGCCGGCGGCCTGGGTCAGATGCGGGTCGCTGCCGATGGCGGCCGAAAGCGACCGCAGCGCTGCCAGTTCCTGCGCATCCGCACTGATCGTCATCGAAATTCCTCTACAATCCGGCCGCGTGGCCACGGCTTTGGACGTCCCGGTGCCGGGACGAAGACCCATGCTGGTATCGCAGATGCGAGTAAGTTACGTCAACAGTGATGTTATCGCGTCAAATCAGGCTTGCAATCCGAGGGCCGTTGAGTAAGTTGCACCAATTGCCATGCAAAACGGCAATGCCGTGCAAAATGCTTGGGAGGCAAGCGCATTGGGAGGTAAGGGTTGAGCGACTCCGGCCGCCAGCGTCAGATTGTCGAGCTTTTGCGGGACCGGCCTTTCGCATCGGTGCGCGAGCTGCAGGAGCGGCTTGGCGTATCGGCGGCGACGGTGCGGCGCGACATCGACAAGATCGACGAGGCCGGCGAAGCGCGCAAGGTCTATGGCGGCATCTCGGCGCTCGATGGCGCTTCGCAAGCCGGCGTCGCCTATGCCAGGCCCTATGACGAGAACCGCGACCTCGCCGTCGAGGCCAAGCGGCAGATCGCCGCTCTCGCCGCCACCATGGTGCGCGACGGCGACGCGGTCATCGTGCATGGCGGTTCGACCTGCTTCCATCTCGGCGTCAAGCTCGCCGACCGCAACATCCGGCTCTACACCAACTCGATGCCGCTCGCGGCCTATCTCAGCGACCACGGCCATTGCAGCCTCACCGTCGCCGGCGGCGAACTGCACCGCGAGCCGGGCATCATCCATTCGCTGACGCAGACGGTGCCGTTCTACGCCTCGAAGTTCTTTCTCGGCGCGCAAGGCATCGGCCAGGAAGGCCTTCTGGAATCGCACCCGCTGCTGGTCCGCTCGATCGTCGAGCTCAGCCTCTGCGCCGACCAGATCGTCGTGCTGGCCGACAGCCGAAAATTGTCGATCCACGCGCGCAATGTGGCACTGCCGCTGTCGCGGATCGGCACGCTGGTCACCGATGACGGCCTGTCCGAGACAGATGCCCGCATGCTCGAAGATGCCGGCGTCATGGTGCGGATCGCGGCTTCCTCGGGAGGCGCCCAGTGAACATCGCCGTCCTCGATTTCGGCAAGACCAATTCGAAGCTGTTCGTCTTCGGCCAGGACGGACAGATCCTCGACGAGCGCCGCAGCCAGCCGAGCTGGATCCGCAAAGGCGGCTTCAGCGTGCTCAACGAGCCAGCGCTGCACGACTGGGCGGCTCGCGCCATCGATAATGCAGTCGACATGCATGGCGTGGAAGGGCTGATGGTATCCGGCCATGGCTGCACCTTCGCGTTGGTCGACGAAGCCGTGCTGACGCATCCGATCCTCGATTACGAGCAGGAACCGCCAGCTGAAATCGCCGCGCAGATCGACCGCCGCATTCCGGATTTTGCCGAGACCTTTTCGCCGCGCCTGCCGCTTGGCTTCAACTACGGCCGCCACATGTTGTGGCTGAAGGAGGTGGAGCCCGGTGCCTTCGCCGCAGCGAAATCGATCCTCGGCTACCCCCAATATTGGAGCTGGCGGTTTGGCGGCCGGCCGGTATCGGAAGTGTCGTATCTTGGCTGCCACTCGCATTTATGGGCGCCGCGCAAACGCGATTTCAGCTCGCTGGTCGATGCCGAGGGCTGGCGCGGCCAGATGCCCGCCTTCGAGCGCGCCGGCGCGGTGATCGGCGAGCAGCGCTTCGGCCAGGCCGCGAAGCCAGTCGCCATCCATAATGGCGTCCACGACAGCAATGCCGCGCTCCATGCCTACCGCCGGCAGCAGCTCGGGCCGGTGACCGTGGTCTCGACCGGCACCTGGGTGGTCGTGCTCAATCCCGACTGCCCGCTCGACGCACTCGACGGCGAGCGCGACATGCTGGTCAATGTCGATGTCGATGGCGGCCCGGTGCCAACCGTCCGCTTCATGGGTGGGCGCGAATTCGCCACGATCAGCGCTGGCTGGCAGGGCGCAATCGCGCCGTCATCGATACAACGGGTGATCGACGCCGGCATTATGGCGCTGCCGAGCTTCGCGCCCGGCGGCCCGATGCCGCACCGCCGCGGCGAACTGGTCGGGCGTACGCCCAATGCCGAGGAACGCGCGGCCATGGCGCTGCTCTATGTCGCGCTGATGGTCGATCTGTGCCTCGAGTTGATCCATTCGGACAACACAGTGATCGTCGACGGCGGCCTGAACAATGGCGGGCTGCTTGCCGCGTTGCTGGCGCAGTTGCGGCCCGGGCAGGCTTTCCTGCAGGGCGCAACGCTGGAGGGCAGCGCCACCGGTGCTGCCGCACTTGCCTTCGAAAGCGTCGGACGCGAGTTTGCCACCGAAGCGCCGGAGGCGGTGCATGCGGCAAGTTTCAGCGGCCTTGCCGGCTATCGCAACGACTGGCGCGGCCTTGCCGCCGACCGGGCTGTGGCCAGCGCAGCTGCAGGAGGTGCGCGATGAGCGCCGCCGCCCGGATCGAGACGGTGCGCCAGCCGGTGCTGGAGATGCGCCACATCTCCAAGACGTTCGCTGCGATCCGCGCCTTGCACGATGTGTCGCTGACCGTTCACGCCGGCGAGCTGCACGCGCTGATGGGCGAAAACGGTGCCGGCAAGTCGACGCTGATGAAGGTGCTGTCCGGCGCCTACCGGCCGGACCCCGGCGGCGAAATCCTGATCGACGGCGTGCCGGCCGCGACTGGCGACCCGATCAAGGCGCGCGCCGCCGGCATTGCGGTCATCTATCAGGAGCTGTCGCTGGCGCCTAATCTGTCGGTAGCGCAGAACATTTTTCTCGGCAACGAGCCGCGACGGTTCGGCGTTGTCGACCGCGAGCAGTGCAATCGGCGCGCCAGCGAGATCATCGCGCGGCTCGGCGTGACCTTCTCGGCGCGCACTCCGGTCGCAAGCCTGTCGCTCGGCGAGCGACAGCTGGTGGAAATCGCCCGCGCGCTGTCGACCAATGCGCGCATCATCGTCATGGACGAGCCGACCACGTCGCTGACCTCGCGTGAGACCGACCGGCTGTTCGAGGTGATCGCGACGCTGAAGTCGCAAGGCATCGCCATCATCTACATCAGCCACCGCATGGAAGAGGTCTACCAGCTCGCCGACCGCGTCAGCGTGCTACGCGACAGCGGCTATGTCGGCACGCTCGACCGCGCCGACCTGAACGCCTCGCGCCTGGTATCGATGATGGTCGGGCGCGATCTGTCGACGTTCTACAAGAAGGATCACCGTCCGCCGGACAGCAAGCGCGCCATCGCGCTGTCGGTGCGCGGCATGTCGGACGGCAATCTCATAAAGAATTGTTCCTTCGACCTCCACAAGGGCGAGGTGCTGGCACTGGCCGGCCTGGTCGGCTCGGGCCGCACCGAACTGGCACGGCTGATCTTCGGCGCCGACAGGCACACATCAGGCATGCTGGAGCTCGGCGGCAAACCGATATCCATCGGTTCGCCGAGCGAGGCGCTCGATGCCGGCATCGCCTACCTGACCGAGGACCGCAAGCAACTTGGCCTGTTTCTCGACATGTCGATCTCCGACAATATCAGCATGGGCGTGCTGGCAAAGGACGCGAAGGCCGGCGGTTTGCGCGACTTCACGGCTGCCGAAAAGCGCGCCGCCAAGGCGGTGTCAGACCTTTCCATCCGCACCAGCTCGGTGCAGGCCAATGCCGGCTCGCTGTCGGGCGGCAACCAGCAGAAGGTGCTGCTCGCCCGCCTGCTGGAAACCGAGCCGCAGGTCGTCATCCTCGATGAGCCGACCCGCGGCGTCGATGTCGGGGCCAAGTCGGAAATCTATCGGCTGATCGACAACCTGGCCAAGAAAGGCATCGCCATCCTGATGATCTCCAGCGAACTGCCGGAGGTGATCGGCATCGCCGACCGCGTGCTGGTGATGCGCGACGGCACCATTGCCGGCGAGGTGACGGCGTCGGAGGGCGAGCCGCTGCGGCAGGAAGCGATCATGGAACTTGCAACAGGAGCGGCTCAGCGATGACCGACAAGGTGGCCGACACGATGAAAGCGGACGACCGGGCGGTCGGCAGGCGCACGAGGTGGCGTACCGCCATCGCCGCACTCGGCATGCTGCCGATCCTGATCCTGCTGGCGGTCGGCTTCCAGTTCATCAATCCGCGCTTTTTCACCCAGACCAATCTGCTGATCGTCATGCAGCAATCGTCGATCAACATCGTGCTGGCCGCCGGCATGACCTTCGTCATCCTGACCGGCGGCATCGACCTGTCCGTCGGCTCGATCCTTGCCGCCTCGGCGATGGTGGCAGTGATGGTGTCGCTGGTGCCCGATTGGGGACTGCTGGGGGTGCCCGCGGCCATTCTCGTCGGGCTCGGTTTCGGCGTCATCAACGGGCTGCTGATCGCCTATATCAAGCTGCCGCCCTTCATCGTCACGCTGGGATCGCTGACCGCCGTGCGCGGCGTCGCCCGCCTGCTCGGCCAGGACACGACGGTGTTCAACGCGGACCTGCCGTTCGACTTCATCGGCAACGGTTCGCTGTTCGGCATTCCGTGGCTGGTAATCATCGCGCTGGCGGTCGTCGTCCTGTCCTGGCTGGTGCTCAAGCGCACCGTGCTCGGCACCTGGATCTACGCCGTCGGCGGCAACGCCGAGGCCGCCAGGCTGACCGGCATCAAGGTGCCGCTGGTGCTGCTCTTCGTCTACGGCGTTTCCGGCCTTCTGGCCGGCCTTGGCGGCGCCATGTCGGCGGCCCGGCTCTATGCCGCCAACGGGCTTCAGCTCGGCCAGTCCTACGAACTCGACGCCATTGCCGCAGTCATCCTCGGCGGCACCAGTTTCGTCGGCGGTGTCGGCTCGATCTGGGGCACGCTGATCGGCGGCCTGATCATCGCCGTGCTGTCCAACGGGCTCATCCTCGCCGGTGTTTCGGACATCTGGCAGTACATCATCAAGGGATTGGTCATCATCGTGGCGGTCGCCCTCGACCGTTACCGGCTTCAGGCAGGAGCAAGAACGTGATGGCCCTTAGTCGCCGGCATCCAACGAGCCGGTTTCATGTGTAACGCACCGTGAGAGGCGCGGGGCATCAGGAGGAAAACAAAACAATGAAGACCATCGCTAAACTGCTCTGCGGCGTCGCCCTTGCGGCCGCCGTCATCGCGCCGGCATCGGCAAAGGATCTGAACAAGGTCGGCATCTCGGTCGGACTGCTCGGCAACCCGTTCTTCGTCGCCACCATCAAGGGCATCGAGGACGCGGCCAAGAAGATCAACCCGAATGTGCAGGTGACCTCGGTATCGGCCGACTACGATCTCAACAAGCAGGTATCGCAGGTCGATTCCTTCATCGCTGCCGGTGTCGACGTCATCATGCTCAACGCAGTCGATGCCAAGGCGATCGCGCCGGCGGTGAAGAAGGCGCAGGCGGCCGGCATCGTCGTTGCCGCTTTCGACGTTTCGGCGCCGGGCGCCGACGTCACCGTGATGACCAACAACGTCAAGGCCGGCGAAGAGGCGTGCCAGTATCTGGTCGATCATACCGGCGGCAAGGGCGACTATGTCATCCTCAATGGCCCGGCCTCGTCGTCGATCCTGGAGCGGGTCAAGGGCTGCAAGGACGTGCTGGCAAAGCACCCCGACATCAAGATCCTTTCCGACGACCAGAACGCCGAAGGCTCGCGTGACGGCGGCCTGAAAGTGTTCCAGTCGCTGCTGACGCGTTTCGACAAGGTCGACGCGGTCTTCGCCATCAACGATCCGACGGCGATCGGCGCCCAGCTTGCGGCCAAGCAGCTCAACCGCTCGGAGTTCATCTTCACCGCGGTCGACGGTGCACCCGATATCGAGAAGGAACTCGCCTCCGGCACGTCGATGATCAAGGCCTCGGCTTCGCAGGATCCCTATGTGATGGCCGGCCAGTCGCTGACGATGGCGGCTGACCTGCTTGCCGGCAAGAAGCCGGCCGAGCCGACGGTGCTGCTCGACCCGAAGCTGATCACGGCCGACAATTTGAAGGATTACAAGGGCTGGACCGCGGCTCTCTAAGCCTCCCAAGCCTGTGGCGGCGGTTTTCACCGGCCGCACCTTTTTGTCCGAGCATCGGATTGCCAAAACCGCTTTGGACTTGGGTCAGCTGGAAATAACCGGAGACGATCATGTCGCGCATCGGAATCCACTCATTCGTCTGGTCGGCGAGCTCGGCGCAGGGCGACCTCGAGCGGACGCTGGCCAACACCAGGGAAGCCGGCTTCGACCTGATCGAATTCTCCTATCTCGACCCCGCCAATGTCGACATTGACGGCCTGGCCAAGCGGATCGCCGATCTCGGCCTCGGCGTTGCGATCAGCATTGGACTGCCGGCCGACGGCGATATTTCGAGCGCCGACAAAACGATTGCCGCGCACGGCGTCGAAATCCTGGAACGCACGATCGCGCTGACCCGCGATCTCGGCGGCCAGAAGGTTGCCGGCATCCTCAGCACCAGCCACGGCTTGCAGAGCGAGGCGCCGACGCGTGACCAGTGGAACCGCAGCGCCGGCACGCTGGCCGAGGTGGCGGACACGGCAAAATCAGCCGGCGTCACCCTCAACCTCGAAATCGTCAACCGCTTCGAAAGCAATCTGCTCAACACCGCCGCGCAAGGCATGGCCTTCATCGCGGACAGCGGCTCCGACAATATCTTCCTGCATCTCGACAGCTTCCACATGAACATCGAGGAGGCCGATGTCGGCTTGGCCATTCGCAATGCGGTCGGGAAGATCGGCTATGTCCATATCGGCGAGAGCCATCGCGGTTTCCTCGGCACCGGCAATATCGATTTTGCCGCGATATTCGATGCGCTGACCGCCATCGGTTACAGCGACGACCTCAGCTTCGAATCCTTCTCCTCGGAAATCGTCGACGCGAACCTGTCGCGGAAAACCGCGATCTGGCGCAATCTGTGGACCGACAACATCGAGCTGGCCAAACATGCGCGCCGCTTCATTGCGCTCGGACTGGAGACGGCACGGCGCAAGGCCGAGCTTGTTTCCGCAACGCACCGGCCCTGAGCCCTCGCAGTTCCGAAGTCGATCTGGTTAGGCCAGAGGCGCTATATTAGCCGGCAAAACGCGGCCCAAGTTCCTCGATGCGGCGAATCATCGCCTGGAAATCCTCCAAAATGCGCTGGTGCAGGTGAACCGCCAGTTCCGGGTATTCCTCGAGGATGCGGCGGAACATCTTGCGGCTGAGCCGCAGCACTTCCGAATCGATTTCGGCGGAGGCGCTGGTCAGCCGGTTGGTGTCGGCGATCAGCGCCAGTTCGCTGAGCATGGTGCCGGGGCCGACGGTGCCGATCGGGATGCGCTCGCCGTCGTGCTCGCGGTAGAGGACGATGCGGCCGCTGACCACGATGTAGGCCGAATCAGCCTCGTCGTCCTCGCGGTAAAGCTTGTGGTCGGCTTTCAACATGGTGGTTTCGGCGCCGAAGGCGAGCAGACGCAGCTGTTCCTGCGTAAAGCCCTCGAAGAGCCTCACGGTGGACAGGATGCGGATGTCGTCATCCAGCGCCATCTAGCTATGTCCCCGAACCGTCAGTCCGACTCCTCCCCTACGAGGCCGATCCAAAACCACCTCCAGCCTCAGGACCGTACCCGAAAAGCGCCCCGCCCGGATCGCTTATTTGAATAATGAAATGTTTAAGGAACCAGCTTGTAGCCGCCGCTTTCTGTCACGAGAATTTCCGCGTTGGAAGGATCGCGCTCGATCTTCTGGCGCAGCCGGTAGACGTGAGTTTCGAGCGTATGCGTGGTGACGCCGGAATTGTAGCCCCAGACTTCCTCCAGCAGCACGTCGCGGGTCACCACCTTCTGGTCGGCACGGTATAGATATTTGATGATCGAGGCTTCCTTTTCGGTCAGCCGCACCTTGGCGCCGCGCGGGTCGATCAGAAGCTTCTGGCTGGGCTTGAACGTGTAGGGGCCGACCGAGAAAGTGGCGTCCTCGCTCTGTTCGTGCTGGCGCAACTGCGCGCGGATGCGGGCCAGCAGCACGGCAAAACGGAACGGTTTCGTCACATAGTCGTTGGCGCCGGCCTCGAGGCCAAGGATGGTGTCGGAATCGGTATCATGGCCGGTCAGCATGATGATCGGCGCCTTGTAGCCGCCCTTGCGCAATATCTTTACCGCCTCGCGGCCATCCATGTCGGGCAGGCCGACATCCATGATGAGCAGGTCGATGAGCCCGCCACGCGCCGTGGCGACGCCTTTGGCGGCGGTCGCTTCCTGCAGGACATCGAATTCCTCATAAAGCGACAATTGCTCGACAAGGGTGCCGCGCAGGTCGTCATCGTCGTCGACGATCAGAATGGTGCGTGAAGTCATGGATCAATCCGTTGTTTTGAAAAGAGATTTCAGTTGACCGCTGCCTGTTTATGCGGAAGCTGACCGGCACAACAGCCGTTCACAGTGATTTGTTCCGTGGCACGATCATACAAGAAAAAACACGATCGCAATGCAGTCGGTGCAATTTTGCCGAAAGGGCTCACCGTGCTCACCGTGCGCGCGCGCCCCGGCCAACCCAGCCAGGGCTTTCTGCAGGCCGGCAAACTGGTGTTTCCATGTGCGCTGGGGCATGGCGGCATCTCGGCCGGCAAGCGCGAGGGCGACGGCGCCACCCCGCTTGCCTCGATGCGGATATTGTCGGGATATTTTCGCGGCGACCGTTTTGCCGGCGGCCGCCGGACGCGGCTGGCGATGACGCCGATCGGCCGCGATCTCGGCTGGTGCGAAGTGCCTGGGGACCGCAACTACAACCGCCCGGTCAAAATCCCCTATGGCGCCAGCCATGAGCGGATGCTGCGCACCGACGATCTCTATGACGCCTGCCTGGTGCTGGACTGGAACATTGTGCCGCGCCGGCGCGGGCGCGGCAGCGCCATCTTCTTCCACCTGGCGCGCCCCGGCTTCACGCCGACGCAAGGCTGCGTCGCGGTAACGGCCCGCACCATGGCACGGCTGCTGCCGCTGCTGTCGGAGCGGACGGTGGTAAGGGTGGTGAGGTAAGGGAGTAAGGGAATAAGGGGGTAGGGGAATAGGGCAGTAAGGGTAAGACAGGCGTGGGCGCGCCGCTTAGCTTCCCTACTCCCCTACTCCCCTACTCCCTTACTCCTTTGCCACCCGATGTCGAGAAGGCCGAGCCGGCCGAGTTCGCGGTCCATGGCGCGTGCGATGTCCTTGCGTTCGCCGCCTATGTCGCGAAGCTGGCGATCGGAGAGATCCTCGACATTTTCGTAGGGAAGACTGGCCGCGATTTTTGCGTGCCGAAGCCATTCAAGCACGGCGCGCAGCCAGGCCGGGCGGAGGGTTACCGAGCGCAAGGCGATGTCAGACATGGTGCAATCCGCTTCTCCGGACATCAAATCCGGTTTGATGTTTCTTCGATGCTCAGATCATGGCAGATTGAAATTCAAACGGGAAACGAGTAGTTTTTTCTGCATCTTCAAGTTCTGTTTGATGATTGGAATGCTCGACCGAACCCTCGACCGAACCCTCCTCGTCTGGCACTGATGGCGCGCCTGCTGCCTGGAACCCGTGCGCTGCGGACGCTGGAGGCAGCGGCCCGGCATCTCAATTTCACCCGCGCCGCCGACGAGCTCGGCCTGACGCCGGCAGCGGTCAGCCATCAGATCAAGGAAATCGAGGATCAGCTCGGCATCGTGCTGTTCACACGCACCAGCCGCACGATCCGGCTGACCGAGGCGGGCGCGGTGCTGTTCGAAGCTTCGACCGATGCGCTCGACCTGCTTGGCCGGGCCGTCTCACGGGCGCAGAAGACGGCGCGCGGATCGGCGCTGCTGAAGGTCACCCTCGATGCGCAATTCGCGACGAAGTGGCTGATGCGGCGCGTCGACGATTTTCGCAAGCAGCATCCGGCAATCGAGCTGCGTTTCGACATCAGTTACGAGGTGCGCGACTTCGATCGCGACGACGTCGATCTCGGCATCCGTTTCGGCACCGGCAAATATCCGGGGCTTCGCTCGCACCGGCTGTTCGAAAACGTCATCATCCCCGTCTGCAGCCCGGCCTTGCTGCGGTCAGGGCCGCCGCTCAAGGAGCCGCGCGACCTGTTCCATCATACGCTGGCGCATATCGAGTGGTCGCGCCAGGGCGTCACCTGGCCGAACTGGAGCATGTGGATGGCGGCGGCGGGCGTCGACGATTTCGACGACAGCCGGACCATCGTGTTCGGCAATTCGACGGATGCCGTCCAGGCCGCGCTCGACGGCAACGCGGTCGCGCTCGCCGATTTCGCCATGGTGGCAAACGACCTTTCGGAAGGTAGGCTGATCCGGCCGTTCGAACTCGGCATCAAGGTCGCGCCCGAATTCGCCTATTTCCTGGTCTATCCCGAAAGTGCGGCGAATGATCCGCGCATTGCCGCCTTTCGCGATTGGCTTCTCGACGAAATCGCAAGGACCCCGACCTGACGTTCAGCCCGCCGCCGCGCCGAACCAGCCGATCACCGCGCCGATGAGAAGCAGCACGCCGAGCCAGTGACCAACATCGATGAGCGTCAGATCCCAGCCGAAACCTTCGTAACGATGGTTGACCGAAAGCGTGGTGGCGACGAACCCCAGCCAGAGAACGAAGCCGAAGATCACCCCGGCAAGCAGGCTCGGCTCGCCGCCGGTTACGGCGCCGATGATCAGCGACATGACCAGCGCCATGACGAGCTCCGCGATGAAGGAGACGACGAAGGGCAGCATCGATTTGCTCATCGTCGCCGGATCAAGCTTGGCGGCCTTCAGCCACGGCTTGCTCAAGCCCATGTACCAGGCCGCGCCGAACAACCACGCCACGACGGCGGCGACGATTACCGCCAGCCAATTGATTGCTGAAAAATCCATGGTTCCCTCCGGTCGATTGCGCGATGGAACGCCTGTTCGGCGATGCCGTCAAGCAAGGCGCCAGACGGTGGTGCGCTTGACCTCGGCGTCCTCCAGCGCCCGGGTCACCGCCACTTCGTAGACGGCAAGCGGCTCCAGCCCGGTCTTCGGCAGATAGGAGCGGCCGGGATCGCCGACGAGGATGTTGGCGCCACGCGCCTTCAGCGCGAGGAACCACGGCATCAGCCTGTCGGCGAAAGTTTTGTCGTAGAAGACGTCGCCGGCCAGCACCACGTCCCAGCCGGCATCGCTGCCGATGCAGTCGCCGATGAGGAATTTTATCTCGGTCCCATTTGCCTCGGCATTGAGGCGGATCGCGGTCGCGCAGAATGGGTCGATATCGGCGGCGATCACCTCGGCAGCTCCGGCCTTCACCGCGGCAATGGCGACAAGGCCGGAGCCGGAGGCGAAGTCCAGCACGCGCTTGCCGCGCACCGCCGCCGGATTGTCGAGGATGTAGCGGGCAAGGCCTTGGCCGCCGGCCCAGGCAAAAGCCCAGAAGGGCGGCGGCAGGCCGATTTCGGTCAGCTCGTCCTCGGCCCGCTGCCACAGTTCGTGCGCCTCGTCGGCCAGGTGCAGGCGGATCTCCGGCACATGCGGCGGCGCCATCAGCGCCGTGTTGTCGAGGATGAATTTCCTGGCGCTGTCCGGCGTCAGCGCCGTCATGGCGCCGGCGTCAGGCCGCCCATGCGGCAAACCTCTTGCCATTCGGCCGGCGTCACCGGCTGCACAGACAGCCGCCCGAGCCGCACCAGCGCCATGTCGGCCAGCTTTGGATTGGCCTTGGCCTGCTCCAGCGTCACCGGCTTCGGCATGGCCTTGAAGGCGCGGATGTCGACGCACTCCCAGCGGGGATCGTCGGTGGTGCTGTCCTGATGGGCCAGAGCGCAGACTTCGGCGATGCCGACGATGTCCAGCCCGTCATTGGAATGGTAGAAGAAGCCGAGATCGCCGATCTGCATCGCCTTCATGTTGTTGCGCGCCGCATAATTGCGCACGCCGTCCCACTGCGTGCCGGCCTTGCCCTTGGCCTTGAGGTCCTCGAAGGAGAAGACCGAAGGTTCGGATTTGAACAGCCAGTAGTTCATCTCGGTTATCCCGTTGCCGTTGTCGGTTTGTCGCTATCCAGCGTTGGCGCTGCCCCTCACCCTTACCCGCTCCCCGTAAGGACGGGGAGAGGGGTCGCCCGCGCTGGAGCTTCTCCCTTCTCCCCGTTCTTCACGGGGAGAAGGTGCCGGCAGGCGGATGAGGGGCAGGGCGAACGAACGATCATTCACTCACAGGTTTGTTGAAGCTCCAGTTCCATTGCCGGATTTCGACGCTTTCGAACAGCCCTGCCTTGGTATAGGGATCGGCCGCCGACAGGGCTTTTGCCGCCGCCAGGTCGGGCGCCTCGACAACGACGAGGCTGCCGTCCGGCTTGCCGTCGGCGTCGAGGAACGGGCCTGCGAAACCCAGTTTCTTGTCGCCGTTCAGCCCTTCCAGAAAGGCAATGTGCTCGGGCCGCGTGTCGAGCCGCACCTGCAGCCTTCCTGGCTTGTCCTTGCAAATCAACGCAAACAGCATCTTTCCATCTCCGCAATCGTTCGCGATTACATGTCGGTTTCGGTCTTGAGTGGCCTTGTCATCAACGCCGACACAGCCTGGTCTATAGTTATGGTGCCGTCCAGTATGGCGGCGACGGCGGCGATGATCGGCGCGTCGATCTGGCGCTCGCCGGCGATGCGGGCGGCGATTGCCGCCGTCGGCACGCCTTCGGCCAAAGGCAAGCCGACAAGCGGCTTGCCTTGCCCCAGCGCCAGCCCATAGGCGAAATTGCGCGACTGCGCGGACGAGCAGGTGAGCAGCAGGTCGCCGAGGCCGGAAAGCCCCATCAACGTCTCCGGCCTGGCGCCAAAGGCGGCGCCGATGCGGCGCAATTCGACGAAGCCGCGCGTCACCATCGCCGCCTGGGCGCTGGCACCGAGCCCGGCGCCGGTGACGGCACCCGCGGCAATTGCAAAGACGTTCTTCAGCGCGCCGCCGATCTCGACGCCGATCAGGTCGTCGCTCGAATAACAGCGCAGATTTTCCGCCGAAAAGCGGGCGGCAAGGTCGGTGGCCAGAGCCTCGTCGCGGGCGGCGACCACGACGGCCGTCGGCAGGCCCCTGGCGACGTCGGTGGCAAAGCTTGGGCCGGACAAAGCGGCGACCGGATTTGCCGGCAGTATTTCCTCGGTGATGGACGACAGCAGCGCGCCGGTGTCGCGCTCGATGCCCTTGGCGCAGAGGACCAGCGGGACGCCTTTCGGCATATGGCTGGACGCGGCCGTCAGCATAATCCGCAACGATTGCGCCGGCGCTACCGCCAGAACGCAGTCGGCACCGTCGAGCGCCGCCTCGATGTCGCTCGTCGCCACGATGCCGGGATCGAGCGCAATGCCCGGCAGATAGCGCGGATTTTCGCCACGGTCGACCGCCGCGACGGTCTCCGGGTCGCGCGCATAGAGGCGGACGAAATGACCGGCGCGCAGCGTGGCCAGCGCCAGCGCCGTGCCCCAGGCGCCGCCGCCGAGCACGGCGACGCGCCAGCCGCTTGGCGCCTTGTGCTCGCTGCCGGTCATGCCTTGGCCCCACGCCGGCCCGAGCCGACCATCGGGGCCGAGACGCTGTCCAGCGGCCAGCGCGAGCGCGGCACGAAATCGGCGGCGTTTTCACCTGATATGCCGGCGCGCAAGCGCTCGATGCCGGCCCAGGCGATCATCGCCGCATTGTCGGTGCAGAGGTTGAGCGGCGGCGCGACGAAGCTGAACCCGGCCTGCTCGCACAGGCCCTGCAATGTCGCCTTGATGGTCCGATTGGCGGCGACGCCGCCGGCGACAACCAATGCAGGCTCGGCCTTGTCCGGGAATTGCTGACGGAACCGGGTCAGCGCCCGCGCAACACGGTCGCCCAGCGCATCCGCGACCGCCGCCTGGAACGAGGCGCAGATATCGGCGACATCCTGGTCGCTCAGCGGGGCAATCGCGGTTGCCGCCTGGCGCACCGCGGTCTTGAGGCCGGAGAAGGAAAAATCGGGCTGCACGGAGCCCTTCATCGGGCGCGGAAAGGCGAAACGCGTCGCGTCACCGGTTGCCGCCGCCTTCTCGACATTCGGTCCGCCCGGATAGGGCAGGCCGAGCATCTTGGCCGTCTTGTCGAAGGCCTCGCCAAGCGCGTCGTCGATCGTCGTCGCCCAGCGCTGGTAGTCGCCGACGCCGCGCACGGCGACGATCTGGGTATGGCCGCCGGAGACCAGCAGCAAGAGGTAGGGAAAGTCGAGCCCGTCGGTCAGCCTGGCCGTCAGCGCGTGGCCTTCGAGATGGTTGATGGCGATCAGCGGTTTTTTTGCTGCCGCGGCGATTGCTTTGGCCGTCATCAGGCCGACGATCAGCCCGCCGACAAGACCGGGGCCGGCGGTGGCGGCAATCGCATCGATGTCGGCGAGCTCGACGCCGGAATCGGCCAGCGCTGCCTCGATGATGCCGTCGAGCGCCTCGACATGGGCGCGCGCGGCGATCTCCGGCACGACGCCGCCGAAAGCAGCATGCTCCTCGATCTGGCTGAGCACGATGTTCGACAGGATTTGCGGCGTGCTGCGACCGTCCAGCGCCACCACGCTGGCGGCGGTCTCGTCGCAACTCGTCTCGATGCCCAGAACGCGGATCAATTCGTCGCTGTCCTCGATGATTGTGCAACCGGCCTTTCCCCGATAGGAGAAAGCCCGAAAACCTGCCGGGGGTTATCACGGACGACGCGTCATGCAAACAACCTTGAGAATCGGAACACGCGGCAGCCCGCTGGCGCTGGCGCAGGCGCATGAAACGCAGGCGCGGCTGATGGCGGCGCACGGCATGCCGGCGGAAGCTTTCGAGGTGGTCGTCATCTCGACCACCGGCGACCGCATCCAGGACCGGCCGCTGTCGGAAGCCGGCGGCAAGGGCCTGTTCACCAAGGAGATCGAGGAGGCGCTGCTGGCGCGCCGCATCGACATCGCCGTGCATTCGTCGAAGGACATGCCGACGCTGTTGCCCGAGGGGCTCGAACTGTCCGCGTTCCTGCCGCGCGAGGACGCGCGCGATGCCTTCATCGGCAAGGCGGCGCGAACGATTGCCGGCCTGCCGCAAGGCGCCAGGGTCGGTTCGTCGTCGCTCAGGCGCCAGGCGCTGATCCGGCGGATGCGGCCGGACATCGAGGTGGTGATGTTTCGCGGCAATGTGCAGACGCGGCTGCGCAAGCTCGACGACGGCATCGCCGACGGCACAATCCTCGCCTATGCCGGGCTGAAGCGGCTCGGGCTCGAAGACGTCGTCACCGACCTGATGCCGCTCGAGGTCTTTCCGCCGGCGCCGGGGCAAGGCGCGATCTGCATCGAAAGCCGCATCGGAGACCGCGACGTGGAACAGATGCTGGCAGCGATCCACGACGGGCCGACCGGCGAGGCGCTGGCCTGCGAGCGCGCCTTCCTGGCGGCGCTCGACGGGTCCTGCCGCACGCCGATCGCCGGACATGCGACGATATCGGGCGGAACGGTTTCCTTTGCCGGGCTGATCATCTCGCCCGATGGCACGCAGTCGCATGAAGTCAGGCTGCAAGGGCCGGCGCAGGAGGCGGCGCGCATTGGCGCGGACGCCGCGGCGACCGTTCGGGCCAAGGCCGGCGAAACATTCTTCGATGGCTGGACCTGACATGCTCCGCGTCCTGGTGACGAGGCCCGAACCGGGCGCGTCGCGCACCGGGCGCCGGCTTGCGGATGCCGGCTTTCAGCCGATCCTGCTGCCATTGACCGGAACCGTGACGCTGCCGGTCGATGCCGGCGCGCTCGCTGACGCCGCGGCGGTCGCGGTCACCAGCGCCAATGCCGTTCGCCATGCGCCGAAAGAGGTCATCGCGGCGTTCGCCGGCTTGCCGTGCCACGCCGTCGGCAGGAAGACGGCGGAAGCCGCCCGCGCTGCCGCGTTTCTGTCGGTCAGCGAAGGCCCGGGCAATGCCGAGGCGCTGGCCGATGCGCTTGCTGGCGGTTACGCGGGGAAGACGATCGTCTATCTCTGCGGGCGGGTGCGATTTCCCGGCTTCGAGGAAGGGCTGTTGGCGTCGGGCGTTCAGGTCCGCGCCGTCGAGACCTACGACACCGTTGTCCTGGATTACTCCGACGAGGCCGTTCTTGCGCGCCTGTCCGCCCGGCCGGTCGAGGCGGTGCTGCTCTATTCGGCCAAGGCGGCAAAAGCGATGCAGGCCCTGGCTAGCCGGCCGGCGCTGCGTAGCCTTTTCCGGGAAATGCGCTTTTTTGCCTTGTCGGGACGTATTGCCGCCGCCCTCGGCGATGTCGCCGGCGAAAGGATCCGGATTGCGCCTGAGCCCTACGAAGATGCCTTGCTGGGACTTTTGCAGGCGCCGCGCTGATGGCATTAGCGGCGGCTCTGTGCCGTCCTTGAAGGGCGGCGCCAAACGCAGGCGATTGCCCTCGGCCACATTTTGTTCTTGCTTTGTGCCGGCAGCTATGCTACTAATTTCGGTATGGTGCCAATTGGCTCCAACGACCCGCCCGCCGAGGCGGGTTTTTTGTGTGCGAGCATGGGCCTTGGCTTGAAACGTGGATTCGGCCCTGCGGCGTTTTGCCAAAAACTGAACTCCAAGCCGTGGCGTCATCACGCCGCCCCTTTTCACCGCTTGGTGATGTGCTAGACCCTTTCAACCATCCCGAAGCGAATTTTGCGGAGCCCGAGCATGGTCAAGACGCCGAAGATGCGGCATTCCAAGAGCCGCCGTGAGCCGGTGACCATCGAGCTTGAGCCTGGCGCCGTCTCGCGAGTCGCCGACAAACAGGATGCCGTGACCTCGCATACCGACGAGGCGCGGGCCGAGGAAGCGGCGAACGCCTCGCAGCCGGAGCCACCTGAAGAGCCGGTGCATGCGGACCAGACCGATCTCGAGCCATGGGAACATGCCGACGCAGCCGCGCCGGCCGGCACGCAAGAGCCGGCGGACGCCGGCGTCGATTCTGCCAGGGAAGCGGAAACCCCTTATCCCGCCGGTTCGGATGCGCCGGCCGGGCGCTCCGCGGTTTCCGATTACAGTTTCGAAGATGCATCCAGCGGAACCGGGGCCAACGAACCGAGGATCCCAGGTTCCGGTGAGAAGACAGCTGAGACGAGGGACGACCATATGGCAGCGCAGCCGAAGCGAAGCGGCATCAACGGCATCGCCGCCGGTATTATCGGCGGCGTCATCGCCCTCGCCGCGGCCGGCGGGCTGCAATTTGCCGGCCTGCTCGGTGCGCCGGGGTCGGGCGGCGTGTCGCTCGACGCGGTCAATGGTGAGATCGTTTCGCTGAAACGCGAGGTCGCGGACCTCAGACAGGCCGGCGCCAACAATGACGCATCGGCCAAGGTGGACGGGCTGTCGTCGGCGCTGGATCAGGTCAGGGCGGACGTCGCGGCGTTGAAGTCGGCCGTCGAGCAAGGCGGTGCCGGCGACAATGCCGGCCTGGCAGCACTTGGCGACAAGGTAAGGCAGATCGAGACGGCGGTTGCGGCCCTCGGCAAAGCCGGCGGTACGGCGCCGGTCGATCTCGGCCCGCTCAACGACAGGCTGGCCGCGCTCGATGCGCTGGTGAAATCGGCCGGCGAGACGACAAAGGCGCAGGACAGCCGGCTTGCGGCCCTGGAACAGTCGGTTTCACAGATCTCGAGCAAGGTCGATTCACAGGCTTCGCAGCCGAAGATCGCACTGGCCATTGCCGCTTCGGCGCTCAAGGCAGCGCTCGACCGTGGTGCACCGTTCGCCGCCGAGCTCGAAACCTTTGCCGCGATCTCACCCGATGCACCCGAGATCGCGACGTTGCGCACCTATGCCGAAAAGGGCGTCCCGATGCGCTCCGAGATCGCCGCCGAAGCGGACGCCGCCGCCAACGCGATGGTCGCTGCCGCGACGCCCATCGACCAGAATGCCGGCATCCTGCAGAAGCTGCTGTCCAGCGCCGAATCGCTCGTCAAGGTCAGGCCGATCGGCGCCGTCGAAGGCACCGGCGTCCCGGAAACCGTCGCGCGCATGGAGGTCGCGGTCAACCGGGGCGACTACGCCAAGGCGCTCAGCGAATACGAAACCCTGCCTGAGGCGGCCAAGGCCGCCGGCGCCGACTTTGCCGGCAAGTTGAAAGCGCGGATGGAGGTCGAGACGCAGATCGATTCGCTCATCGCCGGCGCGATGAAGGCGTGAGGAACCCGATGATCCGCATCCTCGCCTTCCTTGCCGTCGTCTTTGCGCTCGGGCTCGGCTTCGCCTGGCTGGCCGACCGGCCGGGCGAAATGCTCGTCACCTTCAATGGCTATCAATACCAGGTCAGCCTGATGGTCGCGGCGGTGGCGGTCGTTGCCGTGGTTGCCGCGGTGATGATCGTCTGGTGGCTGGTCAAGGCGCTGTGGACCAGCCCCTATACGATCTCGCGCTATTTCCGCGTGCGTCGCCGCGACCGCGGCTACCAGGCGCTGTCGACCGGGATGATCGCCGCCGGCGCCGGTGACGGCGCGCTCGCCCGCAAGAAGACCAAGGAAGCGGCAAAGCTGATCCGCTCCGATCAGGAGCCACTGATCCAGCTGCTCGACGCGCAGGCCTCGCTGCTCGAAGGCGACCATGAAGGCGCCCGCGAAAAGTTCGAGACCATGCTCGATGATCCCGAAATGCGGCTGCTCGGCCTGCGCGGGCTTTATCTCGAGGCCGAGCGGCTCGGCGACCGCAACGCAGCCCGCCACTATGCCGGCCGTGCCGCGGCGGTAGCGCCGCAACTGGCCTGGGCGGCCGAATCGACGCTGGAAGACCTGACCGGACGCGGCGACTGGGATGGCGCGCTGAAACTGGTCGATGCCCAGAAGTCGACCCGGCAGATCGAGCGTGACGCCGCCAACCGCCGCCGCGCCGTGCTGCTGACCGCCAAGGCGCAGGCGCTGATCGACAGCGATGCCAATGCCGCAAGGGCGGCGGCGCTCGAAGCCAACCGGCTGCGGCCGGATTTTGCACCGGCGGCGGTCGTCGCGGCGAAATTGCTGTTTAGGCAGAACGACGTGCGCAAAGGCTCGAAAATCCTCGAGGCGGGGTGGAAGGCCGAGCCGCATCCGGAGATCGCCGAGCTCTACACCCATGCCAGGCCGGGCGATGCCGTGCTCGACCGGCTGAACCGGGCAAAGAAGCTGCAGGAGCTGAAGAAGAACCATGCCGAGTCCTCGCTTGCCGTGGCGCGCGCCGCGCTGGATGCGCAGGATTTTTCAACCGCCCGCCGGGAGGCGGAAGCCGCGATCCGCATGGATCGCCGCGAAGGCGCCTATCTGCTGCTGGCCGATATCGAGGAGGCCGAGACCGGCGACCAGGGCAAGGTGCGGCAGTTGCTGTCGAAGGCGGTGAGAGCGCCGCGCGACCCGGCCTGGGTTGCCGATGGTGTCGTCTCCGAACGCTGGGCTCCGGTATCGCCGATCACCGGCAGGCTCGATGCATTCGAATGGCGGGCGCCGATGGAGCGGCTCGGGCAGTTGATCGACGGTCATGAGGATACGCCGGAGGTGCAGGTGCCGGCCATCGCGGCGGCTCCAGCCAGGCCGGTACAGGAAAGAGCCGGGACGATCGAGCACACGGCGGAGACACCGGGCACAGCGACCGAGGAGAAGACGGACGACCGTGCCGGTGAGGATCATGTGACACCAATCACCGCGGCGGCGTTTGCCCAAGTGCCGGAAGATGCAGAGGCCGTCGAGCCGGCGCAGGAGCTGACGCGGCTGCCCGACGACCCCGGCGTCGATCCAGACGACGCAGCGGATAAATCGACGCGCCGGTTTCGTTTATTCTGATCAGGGTCGAGTGGACCCGGGCTTATTGGGAATGATTTGATGTTCGAACGCGTTTTGTCGTTTCTAAGGGATCTGCCGTCCGGTGGTGGCGCCAGCCCCAGCGCCGAAGATCCGCGCATTGCCGCGTCCGCCCTGCTTTTCCACGTGATGAACGCCGACGGGGTGCGCCAGGATAGCGAATGGGAACGGTTCAAGAAGGTGCTGGCGGAAAGCTACTCGATCAGCGGCGACGAACTCGACGCGTTGGCGGCTGCCGGCGAGCGGGCCGACAATGAGGCGATCGACCTCTACGCTTTCACCAGCGTGCTCAAGCGCCATCTCGACGCCGAGGCGCGAAAGGCCTTCATCGGCCTGATGTGGGAGATCGTCTATGCCGATGGCGAGCTGCACGAACTCGAGGACAATACCGTGTGGCGGGTCGCCGAGCTGATCGGCGTCGAACGTCGCGACCGTGTCGAGGCGCGCCTCAAGGCGGCCGCCGCGGCTCCTGGTGCTGCCGGAACCTCAAGCGACGAATAGACAGGATCCCGCCTTCCAATGCCGCCCAAGCCAAGTCCGAGACCAAAGATCCTGATCGTGCTGCATCAGGAGCATTCGAGCCCCGGACGGGTCGGCCATATGCTTATCGAGGAAGGCTTCGACCTCGACATCCGCCGACCGCCGCTCGGCGAGGCCTTGCCGCAGACGCTGGATGGCCATGCCGGCGCCGTGGTGTTCGGCGGGCCGATGAGCGCCAATGACGGCGACGAGTTCGTCCGCCGCGAGACCGACTGGCTCAAAATTCCGCTCAACGAGAACCGGCCGCTGCTTGGCATCTGCCTCGGCGCGCAAATGCTGGTCAAGCATCTTGGCGGCAGGGTCGAGGGCCACGGCGAGGGCCTCGTCGAAATCGGCTGGTATCCGCTGAAGGCGACCGAAGCGGGCAGCAGGCTGATGCATTGGCCGGAGATGGTCTATCAATTCCATCGCGAGGGCTTTTCGCTGCCGAAGGACGCGACGCTTTTGGCGACGGCCGAAACTTATCCCAACCAGGCCTTCCGCTACGGCGACAATGCCTGGGGCATCCAGTTCCATGGCGAATTGACCCGGGCGATGATGCAGCGCTGGGTGGTGCGCGGCGCGCACCGCTTCGAACTGCCCGGCGCGCAGCCCGGCCGCGACCATCTCGGCGGCCGGCTGATCTGGGACATGCACCTCAAGCGCTGGCTCGGCGAGTTCCTGCCGATGATTTTCGGCAAGCCGGCGCTGCCGTAATCAGTTTCGCCCTCTGAGATGACGCACCTTGCGCAGCTGCGGGAACAGCACCGCCCATAGGCCGGCAACGGCGATCGCCCCGACACCCCCGACCACCACGG
The DNA here is from genome assembly GCF_040323955.1 of Mesorhizobium sp. M0018. Lineage (NCBI taxonomy): Bacteria > Pseudomonadati > Pseudomonadota > Alphaproteobacteria > Hyphomicrobiales > Phyllobacteriaceae > Mesorhizobium > Mesorhizobium sp. M0018. The sequence continues at coordinate 100,560 of NZ_JAMYVL010000009.1, forward strand.
CCGGAACCGTGCCGATCAACGCCGCCATCGTACCGGCGCGGAATTCGCCGAGCTCATTGGAAGCGCCGACAAAAACCTGGTTGACAGCGTTGACGCGGCCGCGAACGTCGTCCGGCGTCCACAGCTGGATCAGCGTCTCGCGGATATAGACGCTGAACATGTCGGTGGCGCCGAGCAGCGCAAGGGCCGCAATCGACAGCCAGGTGATGGTCGAGAGGCCGAACAGAACCGTGAACGCGCCGAACAGCGCGACGAAGCCGAGCATCACAAGGCCGGCATGGTTGCGGATCGGGTGTCCGGCCAGCCAGATGGCGACGCAGATGGCGCCGACGCCGGGCGCCGAGCGCAACAGGCCGAGCCCCCATGGGCCGAGTTCGAGGATATCGCGCGCGTAGACCGGCAGCAGCGCCGAGGCGCCGGACAGGAGCACCGCAAACAGATCGAGCGAAATCGCACCGAGCACGATCTTTTCGCTCCAGATATAGCCGAAGCCGGCGAACAGGGTCTGTACCGTCGGCCTGTCGGTCCGGCTGCGCTGGGCAGGCTTCGGGATGGTGAAGATCAGCACGGCGGCAACCAGCATCAGCACGGCGGCGGTGGTGTAGGCGGCTTCGGCTGAAAGCCCGTAGAGCAGGCCGCCGGCGACCGGCCCGACGATGGTTGCCGTCTGCCAGGCGGACGAGTTCCAGGCGATGGCGTTGGCGAAATCCTCGGGCGGCACCAGATTGGCGAACAGTGATGAGGAGGCCGGCCCGAAGAAGGCGCGCGCGATGCCGAACATGGCGAGCACGATGAAGACCGGCATCGGCCCGGAGAGGCCGCGTAGCGTCAGCAGCAGCAGGGCCAAGGCGCAGCCCGCTTCGACCAGCACCGCCAGCGCCATGATCAGCCGGCGCCCGAAACGATCGGCAACGTCGCCGGTGACCAGCACCAGCAGCAGCGAAGGCAGGAACTGGACGATGCCGACAAGGCCGAGGTCGAACGGGTCGCGGGTCAGGTCGTAGATCTGCCAGCCGACGGCGACCGACACGATCTGGGTAGAGAATGTCGAGAGGAAGCGCGCCGCCCAGTAGCTCAGGAACGGCCGGTGGCGAAAGGCGGCATAGCGCTGGTCGGATGGTACTTGGGATTCTGTCGTCATGGAATAAGGCCCCGTGGCGGCTATGTCGGCCGGCGGGGCACTTCCACGATGGGCGCTGGTCCGGCCAAAAGAGCCTTTAGCGCAGTTCGGCGCAGGGCGCGCGCAAAAATCCGGCGTGGCTCCAGCTTTTTTCAGGCTGCCATACCAATTGCAGGCGGCAACCACGCTCGGCGGAGATGGAGAGGGTTATTTGGCGCGCAGGTCGAGTTCCTTCGCGCCCCCCTCTGTCCTGCCGGACATCTCCCCCTCAAGGGGGGAGATTGGACGTCGCGACGTCCTTCGCCAGTCTCCGGCTTCGAAGGCAATTTGTACGTTCAAAGATTTGTACGTTTAAAGCGTAGCGCCATCGGCGAGGCAGCTGATCTCCCCCCTTGAGGGGGAGATGTCCGGCAGGACAGAGGGGGGCGCTGTCCCGCCAATCTTCGAGGCTTGCGTTTGCAGGGCTTCGAACGATGCTTTAGGCCGTCGCCTTGGCCTTCCTGCCCCTACCCTTGACGGGCGTGGGCGCGGGCGGGGCTTTGCGGCCGAGGCCGATCGCCTTGGCAAGCTGCGAACGCGAGGCCGCGTAGTTGGGGGCGACCATCGGGTAGTCCGACGGCAGGCCCCATTTGGCGCGATAGGCGTCGGGCGTCAGCCCGAAATGAACGCCGATATGGCGCTTCAAGGATTTGAACTTCTTGCCGTCCTCGAGACAGATGATGTAGTCCGGCGTCACCGATTTCTTGGGATTGACGGCAGGCGTCAGCGGCGCGGCGACCGGCACAGCCGGTTGCCCGAGGCCGCCTATGGCAGCGCTGACGCTGGCGATGAGATCGCCGAGGCCGGAAGCCGGCAAGCGGTTCTTCTCGACATAGGCGGACACGATATGGGCGGTCAGCTCGAGCAGGTCGATATTTTTGCGAGCGTTGTTGTTGTCGTCGGTCAATCTATCTCTCCGTCCATGGGGGTCGCAGAAATTCCTAGTCGGCAAATCTGCGCAATGCAATGACGCCGCACCACGTCACACATTATTTTGAATAATAATACTAACGGCAGCGCGGGATTAACAACCCTGAGCCGGTGCTCGATAATATCAGACAATCAGCAATATCAAATAATCAGGGATTTGTCGCGCCATAGTCGAAATCCGCCCTCGAAGGCGCGTGTGTTGTCGCCGCGTCTGCAATCGGCGGGCAAGTCGGTGAGTTCGTCGACATTGCCGCCGCCGATGACCACGTAGTCCGGCTGCATGGCGGCGCGAAGCCGGTCGACCATGTCGAAGACGTGTTTGCGCCATTTCTTCTTGCCGCGCTTTTGCAGGCCGCGTTCGCCGACATAGTCTTCGAAACTGCCGCGCTTCTTGTAGGGAAGATGGGCAAGCTCCATCGGCTGGGCAACGTTATCGACGATCATCGCGGCCCCAAGGCCGGTGCCGAGGCCAAGGAACAGCATGCGGCCGCCCTCATAACTGCCGATGGCCTGCATGAGCGCATCGTTAACGACCTTGACCGGTTTGCCGAACTCGGCGGCGAAATCGCAGCCGACCCAGCCCTTGCCGAGATTGGCGGGTTCGGTCAGCGGCCGGTTGTGGTGCACCGGGCCCGGATAGCCCATCGAGACAACATCGTAGTGCAGCCCTTCGGCGAGCGTCTTCACCGCCGCGACCATCTGCTGCGGCGTAAGCTCCGGTCCGGAAGCGGTCTTGCGCTCGTCGCCGCCGGCACTGGTGCGGATCTTGACGTGCGAGCCGCCGATATCGATCGCAAGCACGATCTTTTCTTCCTCCGATGCCGGGTGCCTCACCGCCTTGGCCATCGCCTTCGCCTCCCAGAAATCATTTCGCCGGATTGATCCAGCCGTTCGGCGGCCCGAATCCAGCCATGGCTTCGGCCGGCCCCCATGTCTTTGGCGCGTAGACAGGGGGCGGCGTGGTGTCGCCGAGCACCGGGCCGACGATGCGCCAGGCGAGCTCGCTGGCGTCCTGGCGGGTGAACAGCTGGCCGTTGCCGTTCATGGCGTCGCCGATCAACCGCTCGTAAGGCGGCATGTCGCCCTTCGAATCGTCCAGCGCGGTGAGCTCGACCTGCTCACCGACCATGTCATCGCCGGGCGCCTTGCGCCGGGCTCCGATCGAGATCGCCACCTGAGGATCGATGCGGAAGCGCACGTGATTGCAGTCGCCGGGCTTGATCGGATCGAAGACGTCGAGCGGCGGCCGCTTCAGTTGCACGATGACCTCGGTGGCGTGCACCGGCAGGGATTTGCCGGCGCGAATGAAGAACGGCACATCCTGCCAGCGCCAGGTATCGACGAAAAAGCGCACCGCCGCGAAGGTCTCGACCGGCGAGTTCGGCGCCACGCCCGGCTCGCTGAGATAGCCGTCGAACTGGCCGCGCACCACATCGTCCCTGGTCAGCGTCCGGATCGCCCGCAGGACCTGCACCTTCTCGTCGATGAGATCGTCGGCCGAGCGGCCGACCGGCGGTTCCATGGCGAGCAGCAAGAGGATATTGAGCAGATGGTTTTCGATGACGTCGCGAATGCAGCCGACCTCGTCATAGAAGCGGCCGCGGCCCTCGACGCCGAAATCCTCGGCCATGGTGATCTGCACGCTCTCGACGTAATTGCGGTTCCAGATCGGCTCGAGGAAGGAATTGGCGAAGCGGAAATAGAGCAGGTTCTGGATCGCCTCCTTGCCGAGATAATGGTCGATGCGGAAGATCGACTTTTCGTCGAAGACCAGATGCAGCACCCGGTTCAGCCAGCGCGCCGATTGCAGATCGTGGCCGAATGGCTTTTCCACCATCAGGCGCGCGCCCTGGGCGGCGCCCGACTGCTCCAGCCCCTGGACGACCACCTCGAACATCGCCGGCGGCACCGCCAGATAGTGCAGCGGCCGCTCAGCGCTGCCGAGCGCGGTCTTCAGCTTCTCGAAGGTCGCAGGCGCCCGATAGTCGCCGCTGACATAGCGCAGCAGCGATGCAAGCCTGGCAAAGATCTTGTCGTCGATGCTGCCCAAGGCGTTGACGATGCCGTCGCGGGCGCGCGCCTGCAGCTTGGCGGGGTCCCAGGGATCGAAGGCGACGCCGATCACCGGCTCGTTCAGCGTCCCTTTGGCCACCATGGCGTAAAGGGCGGGGAAGATCTTCTTGTGGGCGAGATCGCCGGTGGCGCCGAAAAGCACCAGCGTGTCCGATCGTTCCTGGCTCATGGGCGTGCCTCCCTGTCGCCCGTCACGAGCCGGCCTTGGGTTTTTCGACATGGCCGCCAAAGGCATAGCGCATGGCGGACAGAAGCTTGTCGGCGAATTCGGATTCGCCTTGCGAGGAGAACCTGTCGAACAGCGCCGAGGACAGCACCGGCGCCGGCACGCCGGTGTCGATCGCCGCCTTCAGCGTCCAGCGGCCTTCGCCGGAATCCGAGACCCGCCCGCCGAACTGCGTCAACGACGAATCGGCCTTCAGTACGCCGGCCGTCAGGTCGAGCAGCCACGAGCCGATGACGCTGCCGTGCCGCCAGACCTCGGCCACTTCAGCGATGTCGATGTCGAACTGGTAATATTGCGGGTTTTCCAGCGGGCTGGTTTCGGCATCGGCGGTGCGCTGCCGTTTGCCGGCATTCGCCGACTTCAGGATGTTCATGCCTTCGGCATAGGCGGCCATAACGCCATATTCGATACCGTTATGGACCATCTTGACGAAATGGCCGGCGCCGCTTGGTCCGCAGTGAAGATAGCCGAAGGGCGAGGTTCCGGCATTCTTGGCAGGGGCGGGCGAAGCGGCGTCGGCGCCCGGCGCCAGCGTTGCGAAGACCGGATCGAGGTGCTGGACCGCGCTGTCGGGGCCGCCGATCATCAGGCAGTAGCCGCGCTCGAGGCCCCAGACGCCGCCGCTGGTGCCGACATCGACATAGCTCAAGCCTTTCAAGGCGAGGCGCGCGGCGTGGTCGACGGCCTCGTGATAATAGGAATTGCCGCCGTCTATGATGATGTCGCCCGGCTCCATCAGGGCAGCCACCTGGTCGACGATCTTGCCGGTGATCGCCGCAGGCAGCATCAGCCAGGCGCTGCGCGGCTTCGCCAGCTTGCCGACGAACTCCTCCATCGACGCGGTTCCGACCGCGCCGGCGCTCACAAGCGCGGCGACGCTCGCCGGGTTAATATCGTAGACGACGCATTCGTGGCCATCACGCAGCAGGCGCCGAACCATGTTGGCGCCCATCCGGCCCAGTCCCATCATTCCTATCTGCATGGTCTCGTCCTGCCTTACTTGAGGGATCGATGATCTAGTGGCGCTGTGATTGAAGCATGATCTTGTCCAAAAACCGGTCTCCACTTTGCGGGATCATGTTCTATCCGGTATCGCCGATGTCGACAGAAAAGTCAGCATTCTCCCAATGGCCGCTGTCGGGCCAGAAGAAAGTGAAGACAATGCTATTGCCCGGGCTATTGCCCGGAGCAATCTCGGCAACCTGCAATTCCGCAAGATGGATGCCGAAAGCATTCGCGGTGGTCTCGGTGTCATGGACGGTTGCCCAATTGTCGCTGCTCCAATGAACCACCGCCCGGGCCAGCAGTTCGATGCGCAGCGCCTTGCCTGCCGGGATGGTACGGATCTTGTGGTTGAAACGCCATGCCCTGAAGCGCGACACCGTCCTGCCCTCGATATAGCGCTTGACCCCTTGCGGCGGCATGTCGAACACGGCGCCGTCGCGGAGAGACCGCAGCAGCTTGATGTGCTCGGAATGCGCCCAGACCAGCGGCTTGGCGCTGCCGGAGGGCCCGCCATGCCGCAATTCGCGCTCCGGCATGTCGGGACCGTCCCAGACCTGCTCCGGCAGCAGGCCGCCCGGTCCGGCAGAGTTCTCGAACGTCCTGAGCAGGCTTGCCGCACTATCCCTGCGGCCTGCCGCCAGCTCGTAATGAGCGCGCTCGCCGACCAGCAGCGGCCAGGGCCGGCCCCGGCCGGTTCCATCGAAGGGCGCGCCGTCGGCATGCTCGCCATAGCCGTCGCCATTGTAGCGGTACCAGAGCGGCCCCTGCGGTAGCTCGCAGCGCAATTGCGCGTCGATGACCTTGACCGTGTCGAGGATGCGCGGATCGTCGGCCGCCCTGAGGCCGAAGCGGACCAGCGCCAGCGCATCCGGGCTGACGATCGCCTTGGCCGGCCGGTCCGTATCGGCCGGCGGGCGGTTCTTGATCGGGACGTAGCCGTCTTTCGGCGATGCCGCGCCGGCTTTGTCGGGCGGCGCAATGCGGACATAGTAGCCTTCGACGCTGGCTTGCTCGCATGCCGCGGTGCCGGCGACGTAGGTCCAGCGCTCGATCTGGTCGTTCCAGACGTCGGCGGTTTCGCGCAGATAGTTTGCCGGCTCTGTTTTGCCGGCGGCATCGAAGATGTCCGCAGCCGCAAGCAATGCGGCGATCTCGACCGCAAGTGTGAACGGGCTGTAGCCGGCGTCTTCTTCCCAGCGGTCCTCGCCGGTGACCGGGCCGTTGCGCACGACATAGGCGGCAGCGCGCTCGATCATCGGCATGAAGGAGGAGAGTGCGGCAGGCGGCAAATGGCCGGCGCGGCGCAGTGCGTCGGCAAGCAGCAGCGGGAAGGCGCATTCGTCCATCTGGATGCCCGGCCAATAGGCCGATCCGTCGAGCCAGGCGTTCTGCGGCCAATGGCCGTCCGGCTGCTGGATCGCGCGCAGATAGCCAAGGATGCGCAAGGCTTCCGCCGGGTCGCCGGCGGCGAGGAAGCCGCCGGCGGTTTCGACCAGATCGCGCGGCCAGACCAGGTGATAGCCGCCGAGATCGTCGTCGCCCTTGTTGAAGCCCCACGGGATCGACAGGCTGGCAACGGCTGCTCCGGCGGACGACCGGTGTGTCGCCAGCACCGCCGTGCTGAGGCGGTAGCTGTTGAGGCCGGACGCCGCATGCCGGTCCAGCGGCAGCAAACCGGCCTGCCATTTGCGCCATTTGTCGACGTAGGATCCGGCTGCGGGCTCAAAACCTTGCCTCAGGCTGGCGAAAGCAGTTTCCGCCGCCTGTTGCGGCGTCGTGCCGAAGCCGAGCGCCAGCAATATTTTTGGGTTCGCAGCCGAAAAGGCGATCTCGCCGGTCAGCGCGACATTGCCGTCCTCGGCCCTGCGGCAGGCCGGATCGAGCCGGCCGCCTTGACCAAGCTGCTGCCAGCCGTCGGAGACGCCGACATAGCCGGCCGAGCACGCCTTCCACGGCAGCGACGAGGCGAGCGCCAGGCAGGTGCCGCGTCCCGATGCAAACAGGACAGGCTGTCCTTCATGGTCGTCGATCCAGGCGGTGTTGCCCATGCCGGCGTTGACGAGGTGCGGTGCCAGCAGCGCGTAGACGCGGTAGTCGGCGGCCGCGCCTTTGAGCGGCGTGAACATAATCTCCTGCAGCAAGACGGGACGTTCCGGATCCGTCAGGATGCGCTTTTCGATCCTGTAGGTTCCATCGCTTGCGGTGTTGACCAGCCGGTAGGCAGGCACCCCGTCCGCCAGGGGTTCGATACTGTGTTCGGCGTCGCGTTTTTCTTCCGAGAAATAGCCGTCGGGTCCGGTGACGATCAGCCCCAGATCGCGGGTGCAGGCGCTATCGAGGCGCGGGTAATAGATCTCGTTGAGGATACCGTGGCTGATGGTGAACCAGATCGGGCAGGCCGGCGAGAGCGCGGTGCCGACGCCGCTCTTGGCGCTCGAGGTCCAGCGCGCCGGAATGCCGGGTGCACCCGGGGCAAGGTTCGTCGCCATTCAATCGGTCTCCAGTGCCATCCCTAGACCAGGAGTCGAACCGGTTTCAATGATTGCACCGCAAGTTGATCGCCGGCCATGGATTGCTGTTGACAGCTTGCCGCCTATCTGCATTTGTCTGATAATAGATAAAAAACAAGATTGTGAGCGTATCAGCCAATACCCACCAGCCAGCCATTAACCACCAGCAAGACAGCAACTCACGGGAGGAGTATGACATGAGGAAAATATTCGCTTTGGGGGCTCTTGCGGCGATGCTCGCCGCAGGTACCGCGCTTGCCGACACCAGCGGCAAGAAAATCGCCTTCTCCAACAATTACGCCGGCAATTCCTGGCGGCAGGCGATGCTGGACAGCTACGCCATCGTTACCAAGAAGGCGGTTGCCGACAAGGTGGTCGGCGCCGCGGACGTCTTCACGACGGCCGACAAGGAAGTGCCGACGCAGGCAGCCCAGGTGCAGAACCTGATCCTGCAGGGCTATGACGCGATCGTCATCAACGCGGCGTCTCCGGATGCGCTCAACGGCGCCATCAAGCAGGCCTGCGACGCCGGCATCGTCGTCGTCTCCTTCGACGGTATCGTCACCGAACCCTGCGCCTACCGCGTCGTCGTCGACTTCAAGGACATGGGCAAGCAGGAAGTCGAGCAGATGGCCAAGTTCCAGCCCAAGGGCGGCAACCTGCTGGAAATCCGCGGCCTCGCCGGCACCTCGATCGACGATGCCATCCATGCCGGCATCCTCGAAGGCGTCGCTGCCCATCCCGAGTTCAAGATCGTCGGCTCGGTGACCGGCGACTGGGACCAGACCACGGCACAGAAAGCCGTAGCGACGATCCTGCCTTCGCTGCCGGATGTTGTCGGGGTCGTCGACCAGGGCGGTGACGGCTACGGCGCGGCGCAGGCTTTCGCCGCCGCCGGCAAGCCACGCCCGACCATCATCATGGGCAATCGCCAGGACGAGTTGCAGTGGTGGAAGGAGCAGAAGGAAAAGGACGGTTACAAGACCTGGTCGGCATCGATCGCACCGGGCGTATCGACGCTTGCCTTCTGGGTGGCGCAGCAGGTGCTCGACGGCCGCACCGACGTGCCGCACGACCTGCTGGTGCCCTATCTTGCCTTCACCCAGGACGATTTCGAGGCCGCGCTGCCGAAGATTCCGAAGGGCGGCGTCGCCAGCCACGAATACACGCAGGAAGACGCCATCGCGGCGATCAAGGCCAACATCAAGTGAGCATGGCACTATTGTTGCCGCCACGGATAACCGGGTATCGTTGAGGGATGCCGGAGGCCAATGCAGACATCATCAGGCCGGACGGCGCCGAAAAGCTTTTCGGCGCCGTCAGTTTGGACATCATAAGACTGGTCGGAGCCGAAAAACATTTCGGCGCCGTCAGGGCGCTCGCCGGTGTCGATTTCAGCGTTCGTGCCGGAGAATGCGTCGGTCTCGTCGGCCATAACGGCGCCGGAAAATCGACGCTCATGCATATGGTGGCGGGCACGCTTGCCCCCGACAGCGGGCAGATCGCGGTCCGCGGCGGTGTCGAGGCAAGTTATTCGGTGCCGCGCGCGCAGCAGCTCGGCATACGCTGTGTGTTCCAGGAGCTGTCGCTCTGCCCGAACCTCAGCGTCGCCGAGAACACGCGGATCAACCACGCGTCGCTGCATGGCTTCGGCTGGCGGCGCAAGGCGGCCGATCTGATCGCCGCCAAGCTCGACGAGATCTTCCCCGGCCACAGCATCTCGGCATCCGACATCGTCGGTGATCTTTCCATCACCAGCCGGCAGATGGTGGAGGTGGCGCGCGCCTTCACGGTCACGCAGGAGCCGCTCGAGCTGGTTATCCTCGACGAGCCGACATCCTCGCTCGACGCGCATACCGCCGGCCAGCTGCTGGCGTTCGTGCGCCGCTTCATCGCCGCCGGCAAGAGCTGCATCCTGATCTCGCATGTGTTGGGCGAAGTGCTCGGAAATGCCGACCGCATCGTGGTGATGCGCGACGGCAAGGTGGTCGCCGCCGGGCAGGCCGACGCCTTCGACCGCGACAGGCTGATGACGGCGATGGGCGGAGCGGAGGCGCGCGAGAAGACCGCCGCAGAGATTGCGAGCGGCAAGCCGGAGCCCGGCCCGCTGCGGGTCCGGGCGCGTCCGGCGCGACAGCAGGACGGCAACGAGCTTGTCGCCCGTGCAGGTGAAATCATCGGCCTTGCCGGACTTGCCGGGCATGGGCAGACCGATCTTTTGCTGGCTATCTTTGCTGCAGCTTCCCGTGCCAAGACCGGCATCGAGGTCACCGCGCCGGTGGCGCTGGTTGCCGGCGACCGCCAGTCGGACGGGATTTTTCCGCAATGGTCGATTGCCGAGAACATTGGCATCCGTTCGCTGGCGCGATTGCGCAACGGCCTCTTGATCTCGCCGCAGCGCGAAGCCGAGCTCGCCGAGTTGTGGCAGCGGAAAATCGGCATCCGTACGCCCGACATGAACAACAACATCTTCTCGCTGTCCGGCGGCAACCAGCAGAAGGCGCTGTTCGCGCGGGCGCTCGGCTCCGACGCCAAGATCGTGCTGATGGACGATCCGATGCGCGGCGTCGACATTGGCACCAAGCTCGAAGTCTACGACCTGGTGCGCGAGGAGGCTCGCCATGGCCGCACTTTCCTATGGTACACCACCGAAACCGAAGAGCTCGACAATTGCGACCACATCTATGTGTTCAAGAACGGCCGGATCGTCGCCAACCTTCGTCGCGACGAACTGACGGAGGAAAAGATCATCCAGTCGTCGTTCGGCGATGCGGCCTGAGATGACAGCGGTATCCGTCGAGAATGGGCTAAAATCTTCGGCTCGCGCCACCAGGCGGGCGCGCATGCTGCGCAGCCTGCTGCCGGCACTGTCGCTGGCGCTGGTGCTCATCGCCATCGCCTGGCTCAACCCGCGCGCCATCAGCTATTTCGGTTTCAGCCTGATGCTCAATCTGGCGATCCCGATCGCTCTGGCGACGATCGCGCAGATGTTCGTCATCGCCGGCAACGAGCTCGATCTGTCGATCGGCACCTTTGTCGGCTTCGTCGGCTGCGTGACGGCGACATGGCTGAAGGACGCGCCGCTGCTCGGAGTCGTGATCCTGCTCGGGTCGATCGGCGTCTACGCGCTGCTCGGCGCGCTGATCCATCTGCGCAACCTGCCCTCTATCGTGGTGACGCTCGGCATGAGTTTTGTCTGGCAGGGCATGGCCATCCTCATCCTGCCCAAGCCCGGCGGCAAGGCGCCGGACTGGCTGCTGGCGCTGATGGCCTTCAAGCCACCCTTCATTCCGTTCCCGATCATCGCGGCATTGCTGATCGCAGCCGTCGTCCACTTTGGCCTGATGCGTACCTCCTACGGCGTCATCCTGCGTGGATCGGGCGGCAATTCAGCCGCACTCAAGCGCGCCGGCTGGTCGCTGCTGCGCACCAAGATCGCGCTGTTTGCGCTGACCGGCCTGTTCGGCGTTTTGTCCGGCATGGCGCTGATCGGCATCACCACCTCGGCCGATGCCAATATCGGCAATGGCTACACGCTGCTTTCGATCGCCGGCGTCATCCTCGGCGGCGGCGAGTTCGTCGGCGGCCGGGTGTCGCCGATCGGCGCCGTCATCGGCGCGCTGACGCTGGCGCTGGCGGCATCGCCCCTCTTGACGTTCATGCACATTCCGCCCGACTGGCAGGTCGCCGCCAACGGCGCCATCCTGATCATCGTGCTGGCGGCGCGGGTGCTGATCAGCCGCAGGGAGAGGTGAGCATGGCATCGCTGCGGGCACTGCTCGCCAGACCCTGGATCTGGTCGTTCTTCGGGGCGCTGCTGGTGTGGCTGGCAACCATCGCCTTCACCGGCGGCTATGGCGGCGGCGGCATGATCACGGCGGCGCTGTCGCTCGCCGTCTTCACCGTCATCGTCGGCGTCGGGCAGATGTTCGTCATCACGCTCGGGCCGGGCAATGTCGACCTGTCGCTGCCGGCCAATATCGGCCTTGCCAGCGCCGTCGCCATGAAGGTCATGGACGGCAATGATGCGATGATCGCGGTCGGGCTGCTGGCAGCGCTTGCCTGCGGCATGGCGATCGGCGCCGTCAACTATCTGCTGATCTGGGCGCTGCGCATTCCGCCGATCATCGCGACGCTGTCGGCCAGCTTCGTCATCCAGTCGGTCGATATCAGCTATGGGCGGGGCCTGCAGATCAAGCCGCCGCCGGGCTTTGCCGACTTCACCAACTGGCAGGTGTTCGGCATCCCGGTGCTGGCGATCCTCACCGTGCTGTTCACCATCGGCGCCGGCATCGTTTTGCAGCGCATGATCTACGGACGCTCGGTGCTGGCGATCGGCCAGAACATCCGCGCTGCCTGGCTGGCCGGCGTCAATGTCGGCCGCACCCGCTTCCTCACCTACACGCTGTCGGGCGCGCTCGGCGGCCTCGACGGCGCACTGCTCGCCGGCTATTTCCGCGGCGCCAATGTCGATATCGGCAATGAGTATCTGCTGGCCTCGATCGCCGTCGTCGTCATCGGCGGCACGTCGGTGGCGGGCGGCAAGGCTAATGTGCCGGGGGTCTGGGGCGCGGCGCTGTTCCTGGTGCTGCTGTTGACCATGCTCAACACGTTCGGCGTCAGCGTCGGCGTCCGCCTGGTGCTGACCGGGCTGATCATCGTCGGCGTCATCACCGCCGCCGGTGGGCAGAAGGCGCTGCGCTAAGGCAAGGCCACCCGGCGGCGAGGGGATATCGATGCGGCCCGCAAAACACGTGGTTCCCATCCGCATGCCAGCGCTGTAAATCCCGTCGCGCTATTGGCCAACATCATTGCGTGAGGTTTGCGTGTCCGATTTCGTCAGCACTACAAGGCACGGCAACGTCGCGGTGGTGAGCATCGACAATCCGCCGGTCAACGCGCTGAGCTTCCATGTGCGCGAGCCGCTGATGCAGGCGCTCTTTTCCCTGCGCGACGAGCCGTCGGTCGGAGCAATCGTGATAGCATGCGCCGGGCGGACCTTCGTCGCCGGCGCCGACATCACCGAATTCGGCAAGCCGGCGCGGCAACCGGACCTGGGCGCCCTAGTCGCCATGCTGGAAACCATCGCCAAGCCGACGGTCGCGGCCATTCACGGCACTGCGCTCGGCGGCGGCCTGGAACTGGCGCTCGGCTGCCATTTCCGTGTTGCCGACCGAACGGCAAGGCTCGGCCTGCCGGAAGTCAAGCTCGGCCTGCTGCCGGGCGGCGGCGGCACGGTTCGCCTGCCGCGCCTGGTTGGTCCGCTGAAGGCACTCAACATGATCGTTTCGGGAACGCCTATCGGTGCGGCCGAGGCGCTCGCCGCCGGCCTGGTGGATGCCGTCTTCGATGGCGACCTGACCGCGCAAGCGGTGAGTTTCGCCAACGAAACGGCCGCGAAAGGCGGTCCGTTCACGCCGGTGCGCGACCGCAATGATCGCCTCGACCAGGCCGACTTGCCGGCGTTCGACAAGGAAGCGGCAGTGCTTGCCGGCAAAGCACGCGGCCTCGAGGCGCCGATCGCCTGTGCGCAGTCGGTTCGCAACGCCCTGACGCTGCCCTTCGACGAAGCGCTGGCGGCGGAGCGCGACCTGTTCGTCAAACTTGTCGCCGGGGACCAATCACGCGCGCAGCGGCATTTGTTCTTCGCTGAACGTGAGGCGGCAAAGATTGCCGGCAAGGACGTCGTCAGGCGCAAGATCGCCCGGGTCGGCGTCATCGGCGCCGGCACGATGGGCGGCGGCATCGCCATGGCGTTCGCCAACGGCGGCGTCGCCGTGACCTTGCTGGAAGCGACACACGAGGCCTTGCAGCGCGGGCTGGCGACGATCAACAAGAATTATGCCGTTTCCGTCATCCGCGGCTCGCTGAGCGAAGACGCCAAGCGCCAACGGCTTGGGTTGTTCAAGGGTTCCACCGACTATGCCGATCTTGCCGATTGCGACCTGATCGTCGAGGCCGTGTTCGAGGAGATGGCGGTCAAGAAGGATGTCTTCGGCAGGCTCGATGCCGTGGCCAAACCGGGCGCGATCCTCGCCACCAACACTTCCTATCTCGATGTCAACGAAATCGCCGCTTCGACGTCGCGGCCGCAAGATCTCCTCGGCATGCATTTCTTTTCGCCGGCTAACGTCATGAAGCTTTTGGAAATCGTCCGCGCCGACAAGACTTCGCCCGACGTGCTGGCGACCATCGTCGATCTGGCACGGCGGATCGGCAAGGTGCCGGTCGTCGTCGGCGTCTGCCACGGCTTCGTCGGCAACCGCATGCTGGCGGCGCGCGGTGCGGAACTGGAGACGCTTCTGCTGGAAGGCGCAATGCCGCGCCAGGTCGACCAGGTGTTCACCGATTTCGGCTGGCCGATGGGGCCGTTCGAGATGAGCGATCTCGCCGGCCTCGACATAGGCTGGCGCAACCGCAAGGCGCGTGGCCAGACGGCCGTGATCGCCGATGCGTTGTGCGAACAGGGACATTTCGGCCAGAAGACCGGCAGCGGCTTCTATCGCTACGAAGGCGGTTCGCGCACGCCGCTGCCCGATCCCGATGTCGAGGCGCTGATCCGCAACAAGGCTGCCGAGCGCGGTATTGCACCGCGCGCGATCGGCGCCGAGGAGATCATCGAGCGGACGCTCTATCCGATGATCAACGAGGGCGCCAAAATCCTCAAGGAAAAGATTGCCGCCCGCGCCTCCGATATCGACGTCGTCTGGGTCAACGGCTACGGCTTCCCGGTCGGCAAGGGCGGGCCGATGTTCTGGGCGAGCCTCGAAGGCGTGGACAAGATCATCCAGCGGCTGGATCACTGGCACCAGCAGACCGGCAAGGATGTCTTTCGAGTGGCACCCCGGCTCAGGCAAATGGCCGAAACCGGTTCCTGGGACGGCGCTGCCGGCTGAACTTGGGACTACCGAATCCGTGCGTCCATGATCTCGACAAAACGCGCGAACAGACCCGCCTGCGACTTTATCTTGAGCTTGCGGTAAATGTTGCGGCGATGAACTTTTACGGTTCCCGGCACGATGCGCATCGCCCTGGCAATCGATTCCGTGGAATGGCCCTGAAGCACCAGATCGACGACATGCTGTTCGCGCGGCGTGAGCGAAAGGCTCTTCCAGATGTGAGCACGTTCGAACTCACTGACCGGAGTAATCGCCTCGTCTTGCTTCGTCCCAACCGGTCCGTCAGCCGGAAGGGTAGGCCAGCGTAGCCTGACGAGGCTGATCACCGCAGGCGCCATGTCGCGCAGCAACCTGGCATCGGCGGTTCCGAACGGCCCCGAAGCGCGCAATCGCATTAGCGAGACCACCAGCGCGTCCTTTCCCGGCAGCGGCACGAAAAAGCCGACCTCCTCCGCAAGCCTGGTCTGGCTGTAATAGGAGCGGTAATATTCGCTGGCATAGAAGCGATCCGGCGCCAATTCGCGCATGCGCCAAAAGCCTTCCTTGCGCTCGACTGCCGCATGGTGGAACGGATCGAGCAGATAAGGCCCTTCCTGATAGAGCGCAACGAAGACGTGGCTTTCGGCCGGCGAGAATGTCTCGAACAGCAGCGGCGGGCGTGAGGCGCCGCGATAGCCGAAGATCACGCAATGATCGAAGCTGACATGCTGGCGGAGCCAGGCGACCATCGCCTTGCCGAAAAGCTCGCCGCTCGTCTCCCGCGTCGCTGCGATGAGCGCAGCGAGCCGGCTGTATTCATCGCTGCGTGAAACGCCCAATTCATACCCCTCCATACGAGAAAATAGACGAAATATACCACCTGGGAGGTATATACTAGCCGCCATTGGCTCTGATAGCGTTTCGAGACCAACCAGCCGCTGGAGCCCGCAGCTTTGACCGCAGTGCCCGACATCGAGTTTCGCGGGGTCACCAAACGCTACGGCAGCGTGATCGCGGTCAGCGGCATCGATCTTGCCATCCCGCCGTCTGCCTTTGTCGCGTTGCTCGGGCCGTCCGGCTGCGGCAAGACAACCTGTTTGCGCATGATCGGCGGTTTCGAACAGCCAAGCGAAGGTGTGGTATTCATCCGTGGCCGCGACATGGCCGGCACGCCGCCCTATCGGCGGCCGGTCAACATGGTGTTCCAGCAATATGCGTTGTTTCCGCATCTGGATGTGGCGGACAACGTCGCCTATGGCCTACGCCAGGCGCGGCCGCGCCTGTCGTCGCGGGAGATCAGCCTGAAGGCAGGCGAGGCGCTCGCCATGGTTCGGCTTGCGGGCTATGGACGCCGCAAGATCCATGAGCTTTCCGGCGGCCAACAGCAGCGTGTCGCCCTGGCGCGGGCGCTGGTCAACAAGCCGGCGGTGCTGCTGCTCGACGAGCCCCTGGCGGCGCTCGACAAGAAGCTGCGCACCGACATGCAGATAGAGCTGCAGAACCTGCAGCGCGAGATCGGCATCACCTTCGTCCTGGTCACCCACGATCAGGAAGAGGCACTGTCGATGAGCGATTTCGTCTGCGTCATGAATGGCGGGCGCATCGTCCAGCTTGGGCAGCCGAGCGAAATCTACGACGAACCCGCCGACCTCTTCGTCGCCGATTTCGTCGGCAAGACCAATCTCTTGAGCGGCAAGGTCGTCGGGCTCTCGGGCAAGCTCGTCGAGATAGCGCTTGCCGACGGCACCGTCATCGCCGCGCGCAAGCGCACTTCGCTAGCCCAGGGCGAAGCCGTCTCGGTCAGCCTGCGTCCTGAATCCTTAAGTCTCGGCGCGCCCGGAAGCGGCCGGCTGAACGGGCTTGTCCGCAACCGGATCTTTCTCGGTTCCACCGCGGAATATGCAATCGAGGTCCAAGGCATCGGGACACTGCTCGCCAAGGCCGATCATCTGGTTGGCGGTGGAAATCTCTTCAAGCCGGGTGAACCCGTCGCCGTCGGCTTTACAGCCGGAACGCCGCTGGCGTTTCCGGAGAATAACGGGACCAACCAGAGGGAAAACAAAAATGTCGAAATCGTATCGTGACGGACTGCCGATAAGCCCTGAAAAATTCGTCGACCAGTTGATGCGCCTCAAGCGCGGTTCCATCGGCCGCCGCGAGTTCCTTGGCCTCACCGGCCTAGGCATCGCAACGGCAGTAATGGCCCGCGAACTCGGCATCATGCCGTCGCCAGCCTTCGCCCAGGAGGGGCTTGGCGACCGCATGTCGATTGCCACCTGGCCCAATTATCACGACCCGGCGACGTTCGAGAATTTCAAGGCCGAAACCGGCGTTGCCGTCGAGGTGAACGTGTTCGGGTCAAACGAGGAGATGCTGGCCAAGCTGCAGGCCGGCGCCTCGGGCTGGAGCCTTTTCGTTCCGACCAACTACACGATCTCGACTTACAAGAAGCTTGGCATCATCGAGGCGCTGGATATGGCCAAGCTTGCCAATTATGACGGCTCGCAAGAAGACCCGCGCTTCACTGGGGAAGGCACGATCGATGGCGTGACCTACGCGGTGCCGAAGAATTGGGGCACCACCGGCTTTGCCGTCAACACCAAGAAACTGACCAAGCCGATGACAAGCTGGAAGGAATTCTGGGACACGGCCATGGCGGAGGGCGACGGCCGGACCATGGTTCATGATTACCAGCTGACCACGATCGGCAACGCGCTGAAATATTTCGGCTTCTCGTTCAACTCGCTGAAGCCGGACGAACTCGCCAAGGCGGAGGAATTGCTGCTGAAGGTCAAGCCGCATCTGTTCGCGGTCTCCAGCGACTACCAGCCGTCGATGCGTGCCGGCGACGCCTGGATGACGATGTGCTGGACCAATGACGGGGCGCAGCTCCACCGCGACATCCCCGAAATCGCCTACGTGCTTGGCAAGGAAGGCGGCGAGATCTGGACCGACTTCTACGCAATACCCAAGGATGCGCCGAACAAGCCTGCCGGCTATGCCTTGCTCAACTATTTGATGAACCCGAAAGTCGCGGTCAAGGAGCACCTGGCCAACGGCGCGCCTTCCACCGATGCGCGGGTCAATGCGCTGCTGCCCAAGGAGATGCTGGACAATCCGATCCTCTATCCGGCGGCGGATCTGCTGAAGCCGCTCGAATTCGGTGCGGCCGCAACGCTAACCGATCCGGGCCGGGCCGAATTGATGGCACGCTTCAAGTCGGCTTGAACCTGGCAGGCTACAGGCTCGATGCAGGCAACTCCCCGGCGGACAGATGTCCGCCGGCACCGGGGCGGTTTTTTCAATGCGCAGCAATGTCCTTCGTCACAATCTCCTGACCGCCCTGCTGCTCGGTCCAGCAACTGCGTGGCTGGTGGTGTTTTTAGTTTTGCCGTTCGTGGCGATTGCCGTTTTCAGCGTCGGCGAGCGGGCGCCGGAAGGCGGCTATCAGGCCGCTTTCACCTTGGCGCAGTTTGCCAATCTTCCGGCGCGGGCGACCGCCTTCTGGAACACCATGGTGCTGGCGCCGGCGGGCGCACTGGCCTGTCTTCTCGTTGCCTATCCGGTCGCCTATTACCTCGCTTTGCGCGCGCCGGAACGGTGGCGGCTGATCCTGCTGGCGCTTGTCGTCATCCCGTTCTGGACCAGCCTGCTGATGCGAACCTATGCCTGGATGTATGTGCTTGGCGGGCGCGGCATCCCAGCTCTCCTGGCCTATGTCGGGATGGAGGACGTGCGGCTGATCAACACGCCGGGAGCGGTTCTGCTCGGCATCGTCTATGGTTATCTGCCGCTGATGATCCTGCCGATCTATGTCAGCCTCGAGCGGCTCGACCGCCGGCTGCTGGAGGCCTCCGCCGATCTCGGCGTGACGCCGATCTCGACATTCCTCGGCGTGACGCTGCGGCTGTCGCTGCCAGGTGTGATGACCGGCTTCTCGCTGGTCATGATCCTGCTGCTCGGCGAATATCTGATCCCGACGCTACTCGGCGGCGGCAAGGTCTTCTTCATCGGCAACGCGCTGGTCGATCTGTTCCTGCAATCGCGCAATTGGCCATTCGGATCGGCAATCGCCATCACACTTGTGGCGGTTTCAGTGGTCGTGCTGCTTGCCGCGAACCGCATTTCGATCCGGCTTTCGGGTGCCCGCCGGGTGGACCTGATCTGATGCGTGCCTTCGTCGTTGCGGTCTTTGCCTTTCTCTACCTGCCGATCGCGCTGGTAGTGCTGTTTTCGTTCAACGCCGGCCACCACGCCAGCGAGTTCACTGGCTTCTCGGTGCAATGGTACGGCAAGGCACTAGCAAACCCGTTCCTGGTCGAAGCGCTGAAGAACAGCCTGTTCATCGCCACGACCAGCGCCTTGCTGGCGGCGCTGTGCGGCACGGCCGCCGCGGTTGGCCTGGCGCGTGTCGGGGCGCGGACGCGAGCCGTGTTCGATGCGCTTTTGGGTGCTGCGATCGTCGTTCCTGGTGTCGTCATCGGCATCTCGACGCTGGTCGCGCTGGTCCAGCTATTCGGGGTGGTCAACCCGTTTGTCGCTTCGCTGTGGCCGAACGACCAGCCACCGCGCCTGGCGCTCGGCTATGGCTCGATCATCGCCGCGCACGGGCTGTTTTCGATGGCGCTGGTGGCGATGATTGTCGGCACGCGCCTCGGCAGCCTCGACCGCAATCTGGTCGAGGCCTCGAGCGATCTTTACGCCACCCCGCTGACGACGTTCCGCAGCATCGTGTTGCCGCAGATCATGCCGGCGGTGATCGCCGGCTTCCTGCTCGCCTTCACATTCTCCTTCGACGATTTCATCGTCGCGTTCTTCGTCGCCGGCGCACAGACGACGTTGCCGATCTATGTCTTCGCCTCGATCCGGCGCGGGGTCACGCCGGAGATCAATGCCATCGCGACGATCGTGCTCGTCGCCTCCGTTCTGCTCGTGGTGCTTGCCCAATGGCAACTGCGGCAACGAAAACCATCACACTGAAAGATAAAAAACATGATTCTGAGAGATCGCATCGCCGTGGTGACGGGTGCCGGGTCGGGGATCGGGCGTGCCGGCGCCATGATGATGGCCAGGGAAGGTGCGCTCGTGGTGATCGCCGACAGGGACCAGGCGGCGGGGGAAGCAACCGCCTCCGACATTCGTGCGGCGGGCGGTCGGGCCGAGGCCGTCGCCACCGACGTCGGCGAGGATGCGGCGGTCGAGCAGCTCATTGCGAGAACGCTGGGCCGGCATCGGCGGATCGACATCCTGCACAATCATGCCGGGATCCAGGTCGGCGGCACGCTGACCGAAGTCGGCGCCGACGGCATGGATGCCTCCTGGCGGATCAATGTGCGGGCGCAGTTCCTGGCGGCCAGGCTGGTCATGCCGTCGATGATCGCGCAAGGCGGCGGGGTGATCCTGAATACCGCCTCAAATTCGGGTGTGTTCTACGACCGCGAAATGATCGCCTACGCAACGTCAAAACATGCAGTGGTGGCGATGACCCGGCAGATGTCGCTCGACTATGCCAAACACAATGTCCGCATCAACGCGCTGTGCCCCGGCTGGGTCGATACGCCCTTCAACGAGCCGTTCATCGCGCAGATGGGCGGGCGGGCGGCGATCGAGAACTATGTCCGCACCAAAATTCCCATGCAGCGCTGGGCCAGCGCGGAGGAAATCGCCGAAGCGATCCTGTTCCTCGTCTCCGACCGCTCGTCCTTCATGACCGGCCAGGCGCTGGTGATCGACGGTGGAGAAAGCATCGGCTGATCCGCCGCTCCCGGCGGGCGGCAGCTGAAATTCTCTTTGGCCTAACGGCCGGCGGCGAGATGTGCTTTCGTCTCAAGGAGAATGCGGCCAACATGGCTGGGTCGGGAGCAGAAATCATCAGCGCAACCGGGAAGGCTGTATAATGGCCGAGGCCTATATCTGCGACTACATCCGCACGCCGATCGGACGCTTCGGCGGTTCGTTGTCGGCGGTCCGTGCCGACGATCTCGGCGCTATACCTCTGAAGGCGCTGGTCGAGCGCAATCCAAACATCGACTGGGCTGCCATCGACGACATCGTCTATGGCTGCGCCAACCAGGCCGGCGAGGACAACCGCAATGTGGCGCGCATGGCGCTGCTGCTGGCCGGCCTGCCGAAGGAGGTTTCGGGCTCGACCGTCAACCGTCTCTGCGGTTCGGGCATGGATGCGGTGATGATTGCTGCCCGCGCCATCAAGGCCGGCGAGGCGGAGCTGATGATATCAGGCGGCGTCGAATCGATGAGCCGCGCTCCGTTCGTGCTGCCGAAGGCAGAGACCGCCTTTTCGCGCAATGCCGAGATTTACGACACCACGATCGGCTGGCGCTTCATCAATCCGCTGATGAAGAAGCAATACGGCGTCGATTCGATGCCGGAGACCGGCGAGAACGTGGCGGAAGAGTTCGCTGTCTCCCGCGCCGACCAGGACGCATTTGCCGTGCGCAGCCAGGACAAGGCTGTAGCCGCACAAGCCAATGGCCGGCTGGCAAAGGAAATCACGCCGGTGACGATCGCGCAGCGCAAGGGCGATCCGGTCGTTGTCGACAGAGATGAGCATCCCCGCGGCGGCACGTCGATCGAAGCGTTGGCCAAGTTGCCGACGCCGTTCCGGCAAGGCGGCACGGTTACGGCCGGCAATGCCTCGGGCGTCAATGACGGCGCGGCGGCGCTGATCGTCGCCTCGGAAGCAGCCGCGAAAAGATACGGGTTGACGCCGATCGCCCGTATTCTGGGCGGTGCCACCGCCGGCGTCGCTCCGCGCATCATGGGCATCGGCCCGGTGCCGGCCACGCAAAAGCTGTGTGCCCGGCTCGGCCTGACGCCGCAACAGTTCGATGTCGTCGAGCTCAACGAGGCCTTCGCCTCGCAAGGCATCGCCGTGCTGCGCCAGCTCGGCATTGCCGAGGATGCGGAGCACGTCAACCCGAATGGCGGTGCCATCGCGCTCGGCCATCCGCTCGGCATGTCCGGCGCGCGCATATCAGGCACGGCGGCGCTGGAGCTGCGTGAACGCGGCGCCAGATACGCGCTCGCCACCATGTGCATCGGTGTCGGCCAAGGCATCGCCGTGGCGCTGGAGCGATTGTGAGCAAGCGTCGATTTGCCAGGCCATTTAATGGCGCGTTCCGCCCACTCAAATTTGACCATGTGGACAAAAGCCGGGCACCGTTCCATAGTTCCTTCGCTGATATTCCAGAGAAGAGAGCCGGCTCGACACGGCGCCAATCAGAGGGGCATGCAATGGACAACGGGAAGAGCAGAATCCAATCGAAACGCGAAGAGCTTTCGCGCCGCAACGTGCTGGAGCTGGGCGCGCTCGGCCTGGCGGCGGCGATGCTGCCGGGCAGCGCCTTTGCCAAGACCAAGAAGCTGAAAGTGGCGGCTATCTTCGCCACGCCGATCGAGGAGCCGTGGGACAACCAGATCCATGTTGCCCTGCAGAAGGCCGAGAAGGAACTCGGCATCGAATACAAATGGTCGGAGAAGGTGCAGACGGCCGATTTCAGCCGCGTCATGCGCGAATATGCGCAGGGCGGCTATGAGCTGGTGCTGGGGGATGCCTTCGCCGCCGAGCGCGAATCGCGCAGGACCGCCAAGCAGTTCCCGAAGACCGCCTTCCTGTTCGGCTCCGGCGCCGGGCCGGCCGAGCCGAATTTCGGCGTTTTCGACAACTGGATCCATGAGCCGGCCTATCTGTCCGGCATGATCGCCGGAAAGATGTCGAAATCGGGCACGATCGGCGCCGTCGCGGCGATGGGCATTCCGGAAGTGAACCGGCTGGTCAACGCCTTCTTTGCCGGCGCCAGAGAGGTCAATCCCAACATCAAGAAGAAGGTCGCCTTCATCGGCTCGTTCTTCGATCCGCCAAAGGCAAAGGAAGCGGCTGTCGCCCAGATCGACGCAGGCGTCGACGTCGTCTATGCCGAGCGCTTCGGCGTCATCGAAGCGGCGGCGGAGAAGAAGATCCTCGCCATTTCCAACATGTCGGACCAGTCGAGCCTCGGCCCCGACACGGTGATCACCGGGCCGGTCTGGGATATGTATCCGACCGTCGAGCAGGCGATCAAGCTGGTCAAGGCCGGCGTCTTCACCGCGCAGGATTACGGCGATTTCTCGCGCATGGCCAAGGGCGGCTCCTACCTCGCGCCCTACCACAAGTTCGACAAGACGCTGCCGGCCGAGGTCAAGGAACTGGTCGAGAAGAAGAAGGCCGAGATACTCGATGGCAATTTCCGCGTCGACGTCGATGAGAATACGCCGGTCTCGGACTGAGCGATGTCTTTTGGGGGTCTGGCGCTTGTCGCACCCCCCTCTGGCCTGCCGGCCATCTCCCCCTCAAGGGGGGAGATTAGCAGCTTCGCCGACAGCACCTCTTCTTCAGCGCTGACGATTTGCGAAAGCCGAAGTGACATCCGATCTCCCCCCTTGAGGGGGAGATGGCCGGCAGGCCAGAGGGGGGTGCAGCGCATTCCCGTCGATCAAAGCTGAACCGTAAAGCCAATTCCGATCGGGAGCACCCTTGTCAACGCCTGCCCCTCTCATCGAAATGCGCGGCATCTCCAAGAGCTTTGGCGCCGTCAAGGCGAACGAGGCCGTCGATCTCAGTGTCGCGCCGGGTGAAATCCTCGGGCTGCTCGGCGAAAACGGCGCCGGCAAGACGACGCTGATGAACGTGCTGTTCGGCGCCTATGCGCCCGATGCCGGCGAGATCCTGGTGCAGGGCCGGTCGGTGGCGATCAACAGTTCGGCCGATGCGCTGGCCGCCGGCATCGGCATGGTGCACCAGCATTTTCATCTCGCACCGCGGCTTTCGGTGCTGGAAAACCTCTTGATCGGCATTCCCGGCAGATCGGGCCGGATCGACCGCGCCGGCGGGCTGGCGCGGCTCGCCGAGATCGGCCGCCAGCACGGGCTGACGCTCGACCCGGACCTCCCCGTCTCGGCGCTGTCGGTCGGCGAGCAACAGCGGCTCGAAATCGTCAAGGCGCTGTTTCGCGGCGCAAGGCTGCTGATCCTCGACGAGCCGACGGCGGTGTTGGCACCAACCGAGGTCGACGGGCTGTTTTCGGCGCTGCGCTCGATGGCGGCACAAGGGCTTGGCATCATTTTCATCTCGCATAAGCTCAACGAGGTGCGAGCGCTGACGCATCGCTGCGTCGTGCTCCGGCATGGGCGCGTTGCCGGCCGCGTCGATGCGCCGGCCAGCACCACGTCCTCGGAGATGGCGCGGCTGATGTGCGGCCACGAGATCGTGCCTCCGGCCAGAGGACCGTCGATGCCGGGTGCGGCCGTGCTGACCCTCGACGGTATCTCGACATCGCATCATTCCGGCATGGCGCTGCGCGATGTTTCGCTGTCGGTTCGTGGCGGCGAGATCCTCGGCATCGCCGGCGTCTCCGGCAATGGCCAGCGCGCGCTTGCCGAGGTCATCTCCGGCGTGCGTGCGCCCGATGCCGGGAAGATGACCATAGCCGGCAAAACGGTTTCGCGGTTCTCGCCGAGCACAGTGCAGGCGCTCGGCCTCGGCCGCATCCCGGAAGACCGTATGACGACAGGGCTGGTCACCAATCTGCCGCTCGCCGATTCGATGGTGCTGCCGCGCATCGGCACGGCGGCGTTCAGCCGCAACGGCCTGCTCAAGCCGGATGGGATCCACGCCTTCGCCGAGGCACAGATCAAAGCCTACGATATACGTTGCCCCGGGCCGATGACGCGCGCCGGGGCGCTTTCCGGCGGCAATCTGCAGAAGGCGCTTTTGGCGCGCGAACTCGCCTTCGATCCGAAGGTGCTGATCGTTTCGCAGCCGACTCGCGGCCTCGACATCGGCGCCGCGCGCTTCATCCACGAAAAATTCCTCGACATGCGCGCCAAGGGCTGCGGCATCATCGTCATCGGCGAGGATCTGGAAGAGTTGCTGATGCTCTCGGATCGTATCGCGGTGATGTATGAAGGCCGCATCGTCGGCACGCTGAACAGCGCCGACGCCAGCATCGCCAGACTCGGGTTGATGATGACCGGAGCGGAGGGCCATGCCTGATGTTCCGTCTCGAGGCCCGCACCTCAACGCCCGCCTGGTTCAATCTGGCGCTGCCGCTGCTCGCTATCGGCGCGACGCTGATCCTGTGCAGCGGCCTCATCGCACTGGCCGGCGCCGGCGTCGTCGAGGCTTATGGCGTTATGTTTTCGGCGTCTTTGGGCGACAGCTACGCCATCACCGAAACGCTGGTGCGTGCCGCGCCGATGATCTTCACCGGACTGGCCGTGGCGGTCGCCTTCCGCGCCAAATTCTGGAACATCGGCGCCGAAGGGCAATTGCTGGCTGGTGCGGCGGCGAGCTGTGCCGTCGGTGCAATCCCGATGCCGGGGCCGCTCGCCATGCTGCTGATGGCGCTGGCGGGCGCTGCCGCCGGCGCGGCCGTCGCCCTGATCCCCGCCACGCTGAGGGTAAAATTCAGGGTCGATGACGTGGTCAGCTCACTGCTGCTCAACTCGGTCATTTTCTATGCACTGATGGCGCTGATCGAGGGGCCATGGAAGGACAGTTTCAGCGGCTACCCGATCTCGCCGCCGATCGAGGATACGGCCAATTTTCCGGTGCTGCTCGAAGGCACACGGCTGCATCTC
Source organism: Mesorhizobium sp. M0018 (assembly GCF_040323955.1). Classification (NCBI taxonomy): domain Bacteria; kingdom Pseudomonadati; phylum Pseudomonadota; class Alphaproteobacteria; order Hyphomicrobiales; family Phyllobacteriaceae; genus Mesorhizobium; species Mesorhizobium sp. M0018. Next base: position 125,979 of record NZ_JAMYVL010000009.1, read on the forward strand.
GGCGTCGTCGCGGCGCTGGTCGCAGCACCGGTCATCTGGTTCGTGGTCGCGCGCACCACGCTCGGCTTCCGCATCAGGGTCACCGGCGAAAACCCGGAAGCGGCGCGCTATGGCGGCATCAATGTCGAGCGGGTGCTGATTTCGACGGCGCTGCTGTCTGGCGCATTGGCCGGCCTTGCCGGCGTCGGCGAGGTCGGCGGCGTGCATTTCCAGGTGATGAGCGACATCTCGCCGGGCTATGGCTATTCCGGCATCGTCGTCGCCATGCTGGCGAGGCTCAATCCGCTCGGCGTGGTGCCGGCGGCGATCTTCCTTGCCGCCGTCATGACCGGCGCCGAGGCGATGTCGAGGGCCACCGGCGTTCCGGCCTTCCTCAGCGATGTTATTCAGGGAACCGCATTGCTTGCCATGCTGGTGGCGCTGCTGTTCACCGCCTATCGCCTCCGTCGCGTGGGAATAGCCAAATGAGCGTGGTGCTGGAGCAGATATTCCAGGTCGGCTTCCTGGCCGCCATCATCCGCATCGCCACGCCCCTGGCCTTCGCAACGCTGGGCGAAATGTTCTCCGAGCGCGCCGGGGTGCTCAATCTCGGCATCGAAGGCATCATGCTTTTGTCGGCGATGACCGGCTTCACCGCGGCGAGCCTCAGCGGCAGCCTTTGGCTTGGCGTGCTCGCGGCGGTGCTGACCGGGGCGCTGATGGGCGCCGTGCACGCGCTGTTCACTGTAGCGCTCGGCCTCAGCCAGCATGTCTGCGGCATCGGCGTGACGCTGTTCTCGTCGGGCCTTGCCTATTTCCTCTACCGGCTGATCTTCGGACAGCAATCGGTGCCACCGAACATCAAGGGTTTCGAGACGCTGCCGATCCCGATCCTGTCCGACATACCGGTGCTTGGGCCGGCGGTGTTCAATCAGTTTTCGCTGGTCTACATGGCGATGCTGGCCATACCGCTGGCCGCCTTCGTGCTCTACCGCACGCCTTGGGGCCTAGCGGTGCGCATGGTCGGCGAAAACCCGCGTGCCGCCGATTCTGCCGGCGTCAGCGTCATTGCAACACGCTTCCAGGCGGTGATCCTCGGCGGTGCCTTGATGGGACTGGCCGGTGCCTTCCTGTCGATGGCGCAATTCAACGCCTTCACCTTCGGCGTGGTTTCGGGGCGTGGCTGGGTGGCAATCGCGCTCGTCGTTTTCGGCCGCTGGGATCCGTGGCGATCGGCAGGCGCGGCACTGCTGTTTGCCTTCGTTGACGCCTTGCAGTTGCGTATGCAGGCGAGCGGGCTTGGCCATATCCCCTACGAGGCCTTCCTGATGCTGCCGTTCATCTTCACCATCGTCGCTATGGCGGTGATGTCGCGCAATGCGGTGGCCCCGTCGGCGCTGCTCAAGCCGTTCCGGCGCGAAGAGCGGTAGCGGCGCTTCGCCCTTCACATCGCGGTGAAGCCGTTATCGACGAACAGATGGGCGCCGTTGACGAAGCTGGCCTCGTCGCTGGCCAGGAACAGGGCTGCCTTCGCGACCTCTTCCGGCTCGCCGATCCGCCCTTGCTGCGCCGCCATTGCCGCGTCGGAGACATCGACGCCGAGTTTGTCGAGATCGGCGACCTCGCGCAGGCCATGCGGTGTCCTGATGAAGCCTGGACAGACCGCATTGCAGCGGATGTTGCGGTCGCGGAACTCGACGGCGATGGCACGCGCGAACATATGGCAGGCGCCCTTGGTGGTGTCGTAAAGCACCTCCATCGGCGTCGCCGCCACCGCCGAGATCGACGAGGTGCAGACGATGGAACCGCCGCCGGCGGCGATCATGCCGGGCAGCACAGCACGCGTCATCAGGAACATCGAACGCACATTGACGGCATGCAGCCAGTCCCATTCCTGCGGCGTGGTCTCCAGGAAGGGTTTGATGACGAGGGTGCCGGCGTGGTTGAACAGAACCGTGACCGGGCCGAATTTTTCCGTCGCGCCCTTCACCGCCGCTTCGACCTGCGCCTCATCCGATACGTCGGCGACCCAGTGCTCAGCGACGTGGCCGCGTTGCCTGATTGCCGCTGCGGTGGCCGCCGCCGCTTCGCCGTTGCGGTCGACGATCGCCACCTTGGCGCCCTCGGCCGCGAAAAGCTCCGAGGCCGCACCGCCCATTCCCGTCGCGCCGCCCGAAATGATGGCGACCTTGCCGGCCAGTCTTGTCCCCATGGTTTGCTCCCTCCTGCCTTGTCGTGACGTCGCGGCTTTCCGCTGAAGCGATGCTATCCCTCATCCATTGGATGGCCAAGGAGCCACAGACACATGGACCTGACGTTTCCTGCCGTCACCCCGGCATGCCGCAAAAGGCAGCGCTAAGCAGTAAAAGCACTAACTTGTCCGCCGTTTGGAGAAAATTGTTCTAAGGATCGCGCGAAAATAGCACTCGACAAAGTCTACTGATTTTATAGATTAAGCGCCGAGACGGAGGTCGATATGTCCTATAGCCAGAACGCTCAGACTGCCCGCAAAGGCCAAAGGCTGGGTTCCGACCAGGTGTGGCGGCCGGCCTATGCCGGTGCTTTCGCCTATCTCGTCTTTGCCCTTGCGTTTGTATTCACCGGGGCAGTGGTACTGGGGCTGATCCCCTGATTGTCAAGGCTCTGATCATCGAGGCTTCCTCGGGATAGCGGCCTGCCGTTTGCAGAAATTCCGGAGTTGATGAACCGAATGCCGGTGTGCATTTGCGCGCCCTGATTCCAACGTGATGGAGGAGATGGCAATGCCGATCGAGTTCACGCATGTTCCCGGTAAGATCCACGCTGCCGACGCCAGCTTTTTCTATGACTTTGTCGAGACCGCGACGAAGCTGTCACTGATCGAGGATGCTGGATTCCAGAGGATCGTCATCGACGACCAGGCCGGGCTGCTGACCAATATGGACCTTGCCGCCCAGACGCTGGACCGGACCTCGTCCCTGGAGGTCGTGCTCACGCATTGGGCAGGCGTGATCGAACCAACCGTGGCGGCGCGGCAGCTCGCTGCCCTCGACGCGAGAAGCGGTGGCCGGCTGTCGCTCAGGATGCTCAGCGAGCCGCTGAGCGACGACGATGCCGAGGCACGTCCGGCCGGCCATACGGTGGTCTGGCAACGCATCGACGAATATCTGGTGCTGCTGAAGCGGTTGTGGTCGAACGACAGGCCGTTCGACCATGAAGGCACCTTTTACAGCATCAAAGGCGGCTATGTGCCGCGCAAGGGGCCGCATGGTGCCGATGTGACCATCCGCATGGGCGGGCAGTCGGGCACTGCGCTCAGGGTCGCGGGCAGGCATGCGGACGTGTTCGAACTGGCGCCTGGCTCGCTTGCAGAAATCCGCCAGTCAATAGAGCGCGTACGCGGCGCTGCTGCCGAACACGGCCGGGCCGGCAAGCTGCGTTTCGCGCTTCCCGTCCGAATCCGTTCGGAAGACAAACCGGCCGCTTCCTGCCAGAAGGCGCTCGAACTTGCCGGGCCGCCGGCGCAGGTCGCGCTTTCGCTGCTTTCCTACGCCGCTTTGGGGATCAAGGAGTTCATGATCGTCGGCGTCGACAGGCCACGCGAGATTGCGACCGCCGGCCGCGAGGCGATCGCGCTCTTGCGCAATTCGCTGGCACGCCGCGAGGCCGATGTCCCTCAGCCGGGGGCGTTTGCGTCACGCTCGACACGGGGAGCACGCGCCGGCTGCTGAAGAGCCTCCGTCGTCCCGCGCCTTGGTGACGGGTCTACCACCATTCCGGGAAAGCCGCGTGAGCCGCCCTGGCCAGCGTCGGTATTTCCTGATCGGGAACGGAGCTGTAGGGCCAGAGCAGTCGTGGGCCGAGCGGCGCCCAGCCGCCGGCCGCCGCGATCGCCTTATCGAGTGCTGCATCACCGACATTGTAACGGGTGCGAAACGGTAGGACATGTGCGGCGAGGAAGGCCTGTATGCGGGCCTCGACCTCGGCAGCGGCGGCCATGTCGGTGCGGATTATCTGCCACCACATCATCGCGCCCTTCGGGTTGAGGCAGGCAACGTTGGAATAGCTGCCATGGGCACCTCCAGCATAGCCTGTTGCCAGCGTGTGGCCGGGGACGAAGACGGAAAATCCGTCCAGTTTGCGGCGCATGTCGGCATACCAGCCGGCGTCGCCGCCCGGCAGCTTGGCGCCGACCAGCGATGGCACGGCCGCACGCAGACTGGCGATGCCGTCGAGCGTCAGGTGGCGCTTGGCGTGCGGCGGATTGTAGAGCACCAGCGGTGTTTCAGGCGCGGCCTCGCACAGGCCGCCGGCAAAGCGCATGACCTCGTCGTCGCTGGGCGGCCACCAGTCGGGCAGCGTGAACTGCACCGCCGCCGGGCGAAGTCCGGCGACCCGCGTCAGTCGCTCGAGCGCGACGCGCGGATTGGACTGGCTGATGCCGATCTGGAAAGGAAGGCGCGCGCGGCCGGCTATGGTTGCGACCAACTCACAAAGCCGGTCGAATTCGGGCTCGGTCTGGCAATGGAATTCGCAGGCCGTGCCATTGGAATAGACGCCGTCGATGCCTGAGGCGCAGAGCCGGGCGATCGTCTCTTCCGTCGCCTGCCAGTCGATCGCTCCGCGATCGTCGATGGCCAGCATCACCGCGCCCCAGATGCCGCGCGGTGCGTGTGCGGGCAAGCGGGCCAGATGGTCGTCGAGGTCAGCGTCCACCGGCGATCTCGTGTTCGCGGCGGGTTTCGTTCGACGCGAAGGCAGCCTCGATAATGGCGACGATCTTGCGCGCATAGATGCCGTCGACCGGCACCGGCGTGTCATCGGCAATGGCATCGCGCATTGCGCTCCATTCGCGCACCAGCGCGTTATGCATCCAGTTCGGCTCAAAGGAACCGGGCAGCTCGGTCCAGACCGTCTCGCGGCCAAGCATGGTGCCGCGGTCCATGTCGATGCGCAGCGTTCCCCGCTCGCAGACCAGATCCATGGCATAGGTGGTGGCGCCGGTGCGGTAGCCGACGCTCTGCACCTGGCCGATGCCGCCGCCGGCGAAGCGCAATCCGAGCAGAGCGCTGTCGTCTGCTTCCTGGTCATGGAACTTGGCGCCGAGCATGCCGCTCACCGACACGACATCGTCATCCATCAGCCAGACCAGGCGATCGACCGCGTGGATGCCGGCCGTCAACAGCATGCCGCCGCCGGTCGCCTTGCGCAGATGCCAGTCGCGGCGATTGTGCTCCATCCACAGCTTGATGATCCAGCTCGATCCGGCGAGCGGCCGGCCGAGCTCGCCTTCCTCCAGAATTTGCCTGGCCGCCATGCAGGGCAGGGCGAAATGCATGAGGTGGGCGACCATCAGCTTGACGCCATCCTTGGCCACGGCGGCGTTGATCGCATCGCAGGCAGCCACCGTCGGCGCAATCGGTTTTTCGAGCAGGATATGCTTGCCGGCCTTTGCCGCGCCGATGGCCATTTCGGCATGGAGATGGTGCGGGCTGGCAATGAGGACCGCATCGACCTCCTTGTCGTCCAGCAGCCTTCGCCAGTCCGCGTAGCCGCGGCCGCCATGTTCAGCGGTGAATTGCTGCAGTGCGTCGGCATTTCCTCGAGAGGCGGCGACGAGGCGAATGCCGCCAACCTCACGGATTGCCCGCGCATGGGCTGCGCCGAAATCGCCGGCGCCGATAATTCCTATTCCAATCATGGTCCTGCCTTTTGATAAGCGGCGTCGATCAGCGACATCGCCGCAACATAATCTTCGATGGACACCGGCGGAGGCGCCTTTCTGGCCAGCCGGTCAAGCGTATCGCGTATGAACAGACGGTAGCGCGTTGCCGGCAGTTCGACCGGCAAGTCGACGATTGCCGCGTCGTCGAGCGTTGCGCAGATAACATGGTCGCCATGATCGATGAGGGTGGCATTGGCACTGACGATGCGCCACTCGAAGTCACCGCCGGGGCGCATCGAAGCAAAGGTGTAACCGGCCTCGACGATGAACAGCGCGCCGGCCTCGTCTTCCAGCACCAGAAGTGCGTGATCCTCGACCGGGCCGGGATGGATGCGGTTCGCGATCGAAACGCTTTTCAGGCCGAGCTTGCCGGTTGCGAGGCTGAGTGCCGCGTCGACGCCGTGTATACCGAGATTCCTCAACGCACCCCCGCCACCAACCGCCGGGTCGAGCACCCAGGCGACACCGTCGGCGATGTAGCGTTGCGGCGGGCCGTTGACCAGCCGGAACTGGCAATGCGCCACAGGGCCGGCGCGACCTTGCCGGCGCAGCCGTTCAAGGCCGGCAACGGCCGGCCCGAAACGGTTGGGCAGGGGAACAGCGACAAAAGCCTGGTGCTGCCTGGCAAGGTCGCGCAGCGCCATCAGTTCCCTCGTATGGCTGGCCGCCGGCTTCTCAAGGATCAGCGGTATCCTTGCCGCGATGATCGCACGTGCCCGCGCCGGCACCATCGAAGGGTGCCCCATCAACAGGATCACATCCGGCGGGCTGGAGAGTATCTCCTTGAAATCTTCGATAAACGGCAGGTCGTGGTGCGCGGCGAACGCATGGGCTTGGCCAGGATTCTCGTCCCAGATACCGGCGATCTCCGCACCGTGAAAGCGTGCGGCGTCGAGGTGCATTTCGGCGTGCCAGTGGCTCGAGCCGGCGAGGATTATCTTCATTCGGGAGTAACACGTTGCTATGGGCTTGCAGGATATCCTACAAGTAGCTATACGACAAGCAGCGGGCAAGCTTCAGCGGATGATGAAAGCAGTGGGATGGCGGAACTGAAGTCGATCGAACCGTTGAGCAGACCACCGCTGCTGCACGTCACCGTGCAGGAAAGCCTCAGGGCCTATATCGAAAGCAACCAGCTCAAGGCCGGCGATCCCTTGCCGCCGGAGACGTTCCTGGCGCAGCGGCTCGGCGTCGGCCGCAACTCCGTGCGGGAGGCCATCAAGGCGCTGGAATCGATCGGCATCCTGGAGACACGGCGCGGCATCGGCGTGTTCGTCAAGGAGTTCTCGTTCAAGCCGCTGCTGGACAACCTGGCCTACGGTTTGCAGGATTCGCTGCGCGATGTCGAAGAGCTGCGCGAAATCCGTCGCGTGCTGGAAACCGGCCTCATCGCCAAGACGATCGAGATGATCAGCGCCGAAGATATCGAAGCGCTGCGCCAGTTGACCGAGCGCATGCGGCAACGTGCCGAGCGCCATGAGAGCTTCGCCGAAGAGGACCAGCAATTCCATCAGCTGCTGTTCCGCTGCCAGAACAATCGCATGCTGAGCGCGCTGATCGACATCTTCTGGATGGCGTTCAACAAGGCCTCGAATTTCACCAATCTCGACAATCCGACGCCGCTGGCGACATGGCGCGACCATCACGAGATCGTCGAGGCTGTCGCCGCCAAGGATGTCGACCAGGCGCGTCGGCGGCTCGATGACCATTACCGGGGGATCCAGCAGGTTATCGCCAAAAACCGAGCAAGCTGAAGAACAACCTGACTATGCCAAGGGAGGAAACCATGCGCATCAGGACCATCGCACTCTCAGTCGCCGGGCTGCTGCTCGCCAGCATTGCCCCATTGACCAGTGTCCAGGCACAAAGCGCCAAGACCATTGCGGGCGGCTTCGACGTCGGCCCGGGCGGTTTTCCCAAGAACTTCAACCCGCTGGTCGCGACCGGCGGCTACACCTGGCTCAGCACCTATTTTGAACCGCTGGTCATCTACAATGCCGGACTGACCGAGATCGAAGGCGACCTCGCCAAGGACTACAAGATCAGCGACGACCAGCTGAGCTATACGTTCAACCTGGTCAACGAGACTTGGCACGACGGCAAGCCGTTCACCTCGAAGGACGTCAAGTTCACCCTCGAGCTTGCCAGGAACAAGGCCTCCGGCAGCCTGTTTGCCGCCCGCCTCGCCAACATCGCCTCGGTCGATGCGCCGGATGACCACACCGCAGTGGTGAAGCTATCGAAACCGAACGGCTCGTTTCTATCCATCCTCTCGCAGCTGATGATCCTGCCGGAGCATGCCCTGGCCGCCCTGCCGCCGGAATCGCTGGCGACAAGCACCTGGTGGTCGACCACTCCGGTCGGCACCGGCCCGTTCAAGTTCAAGCGCTACGTGAGCGACCAATATGTCGAGCTGGCAGCCGATGACGATTATCGCGGCGGCAAGCCGAAGGTAGACGTGCTCATCAACCGCTATTTCGAGTCGCCGGCGGCGGCCGTTGCCGCGCTCCGTGCCGGCGAAATCCAGTTCACCTATGTCGAGCCCGACGATGCGGCATCGTTCAAGAGCGACAGCAATTTCAAGGTGATCGAAGGTGCCTCGTACGTGGTCAACTATATCGGCCTGAACCAGAAGGTCGACCTGTTTAGGGATATCCGTGTCCGCCAGGCGATCATGTACGCGATCGATCGCAGCGCCATCATCGACAGCCTCTACGGCGGTGCCGCCGAGCCAGCCAATTGCGGCTATGTCGCGCCGCACCTTGTTCCCGCAGGCCTCGAACCCTATGCCTACGATCCGGCAAAGGCCAAGGCGCTGCTGAGCGAGGCGGGCTGGGACAAGATCAACGGCGACAAACCGATCACCCTGCTGACCTATTACGGCTCGCCGCAAGCGGCCAACGTGATGGCCGCCATCCAGTCGATGCTGGCCGAAGTCGGCATCAATGTGGTGCCGCGGGTCGTCGATACGCCGACCTACAATGGCATCGTCTACAAGCAAGGCACGCCGGACTGGAACGCCTTTCCGATGGTCTATGCCGGCCTGCAGAATGGCCCCAACCCGGCCGGCCTCAATCCCGGCCTCAACAAGTCGCAGATCCCGCCGGCAGGCTTCAACACCATGCGCATCGGGTTCGACGATCTGAGCGCTGCATTGGACGCCGCGCTCGGCCAGACCGATCCGGCCAAGCTCGATCAATCCTGGCAGGAGGTCTGCAAGGTGATGAACAAGGACCTGCCCTGGGCGACGTTGTGGGTGGCCAACCGCTATGGCGTGGCGTCGACCAAGCTGCATGACTTCGTCTGGACGCCGGCGCCGGGCGGCGGCCCCTACGCAGCTCACCCCGAGCGCTGGGACATCCAGTAAGAAACCCGCAAGCAAGCGAGCAGGCGGGACCACTTTGGCGCCGCCTGCCACCGCCACGGAAAGCCCATGCTGAGCTTCATTGCCCGCCGCAGCGCCACAGGATTGCTGATGCTGGTCGCACTCAGCGTCCTCATCTTCATCCTGTTGCGGCTGGCGCCGGGCGATCCGATCGACGCCTATATCAACCCATCGGTCCCCATGTCGGCTTCCGACCTCGAGGGCCTGCGCGAACGGCTCGGGCTCGATCGGCCGCTTCCCGTGCAGTATCTCGCCTGGCTGCGCGCGGCGCTGAGCGGTGACTTCGGCTATTCGATCCAGCGCAGCGGCGTTGCCGTGCTGCCACTGGTCATGGAACGCATCGGCCCGACGGCGCTCCTGATGGGTACGGGCCTGGCGATCGCCATCGTGCTCGGCATTTCCGCCGGCATTTTCAGCGCGGTGCGCCGTAACGAACCATCCGACATCGCGCTGTCGGTGCTGTCGTTTATCGGTATCTCCAGCCCGGCTTTTCTGACAGCGCTGCTCGGTCTCTATTTCTTCTCGGTGCTGTTGCGCTGGGCGCCGTCCGGCGGCATGCAGACCGCGGGTGCGCCGTTCTCGGCGACGGATGTGCTTGCGCACCTCGTCCTGCCCGCCTGCCTGCTGTCCGTCGGCCATGCCGCGCTGATTATGCGTTACATGCGCGCCTCGCTGCTGGAAGTGCTCAACCAGGATTACGTGCGGACGGCGCGCGCCAAGGGCGTGCGCGAGTTCTGGGTTATCATCAAGCATGCAACCCGCAACGCGCTCTTGCCGGTCATTACCTTGATCGGCTCAACTGTCGGCATCGCCATCGGCGGCGCCATCTTCCTGGAAAGCGTGTTCAACTGGCCGGGCATGGGACTGCTTCTGGTCAACGCCGTCGGCACCCGCGATTACCCGGTGATCATGGGCGCTACCCTGGTGATCGGCGTTTGCGTCATCCTGGTCAACCTCTTGACCGACGTCGTTTATGCCGTCGTCGACCCGCGCATTCAGGTGGCATGATGGCAATCACGGCGCCAGATCCTACAGTTGACCCGACAGCCGTGCCGCAAACCAAAGGCCCGCTTCGCCGCGCGCTCGACCGCTTTTTTGAAAACCGCGCGGCGCGTGCCGGGCTTTTGATCGTCATCCCGATCCTGCTGGCGGTTTCGACGTATCCTTTGTGGTGGCCGTTCGGTCCTAACACCATCGACCTCCGAGCAATGAACAAGGCGCCGTCGGCCATTCATTGGCTGGGCAGCGACGGCGTCGGGCGCGACGTCATGGCCCGGCTGCTGCAAGGCGGACGGATCTCACTGCTGGTCGCCGTCTGCTCGGTCGCCATATCGACCGTCATCGGCTTCCTGGTCGGCGCCGTCGCCAGCTTTGGCGGGCGTCTTGTCGACGGCACGGTGATGCGCCTGGTCGACCTGGCGATGACGCTGCCGCCGGTGATCTTCCTGCTGGTGCTGGCTTCGATCGCCGGCACCGGCATCGCCCCGACCATACTGGTGATCTCGCTGCTCTCCTGGCCGGTGCTGTCGCGCATGGTGCGCGCCCGGCTGCTCGAACTGCGCGAGCGCGATTTCGTCGTTGCCGCCCGCGGCATGGGCGCGAGGCTGCCGCATCTGCTGTTCCGGCATGGCCTGCCCAATTGCATCGATATCCTGGTCGTCTACGCCACCTTGCAGATCGCCAACGCCATCCTGCTCGAGGCCGGCCTGTCCTTCCTCGGCCTCGGCATCGCACCGCCCGAAGCCAGCTGGGGCAACATGCTCAATCTCGCCCGCTCCACCGTGGTGCTTGAAAATTACCCCTGGCAATGGATGTTCCCGGGCGCCGCACTGGTGCTCACCGTGCTCGCCATCAATTTCATCGGCGACGGCCTGCGCGACGCATTCGACCCCCGCTCCGATCTCAACTGACCTCAAAGGTTTATCAAAATGCCCCTGTTTACCGGCGTCGTGCCACCTGTCGTCACCCCGCTCAATGCCGATTTCAGCATCGACTTTCCGTCGTTCACCCGCACCATCGAGAACCTGCTCGACGGCGGTGTTCACGGGCTGTTCGTGCTCGGTTCGACCAGCGAGGTGGTCTTCCACGACGAGGCGGGCCGCAGGGCCGTCCTCGAGCACGCGGTCAAGGTCAATAACGGCCGGGTTCCGATCTTCGCCGGGGTCATCGACCCGACGACCGACCGCGTCATCAACCACGCCCGGATCGCCAGATCGGCCGGCGCCGACGCCATCGTCGTCACCGCGCCGTTTTATACCCGCACCAGCCAGCCGGAGATCGGCGACCACTTCCGCTATATCAAGGATGCGATCGACATTCCGGTCATCGCCTACGACATCCCGGTCTGTGTCCACGTCAAGCTGGAGCGCAAGACCACGGTCGGCCTCGCCAGGGAAGGCGCCATCGCGGGCATCAAGGATTCCAGCGGCGACGACGGCAATCTGCGTTACGTGCTCAAGGACATGGCCGACGACCCCGGCTTCTTCGGCATGACCGGCTCCGAGATCCTGGTCGACAGCGTGCTGGCGATGGGTGCGCATGGCGTCGTGCCGGGGCTCGCCAATGTCGACCCGCATGGTTATGTCAGGCTGTGGAAGCTGACGCAGGCGGGCCAGCATGCCGAAGCCCGCCTGGAGCAGGAGCGGTTGCTGAAACTGTTCGAGATCGTCTGGATCTCGCTCGGCAGGACCAGCGCCGGCTCGGCCGGCGTCGGCGCCTTCAAGGCGGCGATGAAGAGCCTCGGCATCATCGGGTCGAACACCATGGCGCGGCCGCAGCGCAGCCTGAACGACGAGGAAACCGCAAAGATCGACATGATCCTTCGCGATGTGGGGCTGCTCCGCTGAGCGCCATGCCGATCCTCTCGATTTCCGGCCTGCGCGCGGTGTTCCGCGTCGCGGGGCGCGACATCGCGGCGGTAAGGGATGTCGACCTGACGATCGGCTCCGGCGAGACGGTGGCGCTTGTCGGCGAATCCGGGTCCGGCAAATCTGTCACCAGCCTGTCGATTATCGGCCTGTTGCCAAAGAGGGTCGGACATATCGCCGAGGGGTCGATCGCGCTGCGGCGCAAGAACGGCACGGTTACCGAGCTGACCAGCCTCGATGCCGAGTCGCTGCGCAAGATACGCGGCAATGAGATCGGCATGGTGTTCCAGGAGCCGATGACCAGCCTCAACCCGGTCTACACGATCGGCGAGCAGATCGCCGAACCGATCCGCATCCATCTCGGCAAATCGCACCGCGAGGCAGAAGCAGATGCGGTGCGGCTGCTGGAACAGGTCGGCATTCCCGATCCGAAGCGGCGGGCGCGGCAATATCCGCACGAACTTTCGGGCGGGATGCGCCAGCGCGCTACCATAGCCATGGCCCTGTCCTGCGATCCAGGCTTGCTGATCGCCGACGAGCCGACAACCGCATTGGACGTCACCATCCAGGCCCAGATCCTCGATCTTTTGGCCGACCTGCAGGCGCAGCGCGGCATGGGCATCCTGTTCGTCACCCACAATCTCGGCGTCGTCGCCGAAATCGCCGACCGGGTGGCGGTGATGTATGCCGGGCGTATCGTCGAAACAGGTCCGGTGAGCGAAGTGTTCGCCCGTCCGCGTCATCCCTATACGGCAGGGTTGATGCGCTCGGTGCCGCGGCTCGGCCAGGCCACGGCGCTGAAGGCGGCGGGAACGCCGCTGCCGACCATTGCCGGAAATGTTCCGTCGCTCGCCTTGCTGCCCAAGGGCTGTTCCTTCGCGCCGCGTTGCCCGATGGCTATCGCTGCCTGCCGCGCTGCGGTCCCTCCATTGTTTGGGGCGACGCCGACCCAGCAAAGCCGCTGCCTGCGTTGGGAGGAGCTCTGATGGCCGACGCCCCTTTCCTCGCTGTCAAAAACCTGACCAAGCATTTTGCGCCGACAGCGTTCTCGCGCGGACCCGTCGTAAGGGCGTTGGAGGATATTTCTTTCGATATCGGGCGTGGCCAGGTGGTCGGCCTGGTCGGCGAATCCGGCTCCGGCAAGACGACGATCGGCCGCTCGGTGCTGCGTCTGATCGAGCCGACATCCGGCCAAATCAAATATGACGGCACCGACATCACCAGGCTGGGTGCCGCCCAGTTGCGCCGCCAGCGCCGCAAGATGCAGTATATTTTCCAGGATCCCTTCGCCAGCCTGTCGCCGCGCATGACGATCGGGCAGATCCTCACCGAAGGCCTGGACATTCAAGGCATCGGCAAGAAGTCCGAGCGGCGGGCGAAGGCCGAGAAGGCACTTGCCGCGGTCGAGTTGCCGGTCGACGCCTATGACCGCTACGCCCATGAATTTTCGGGCGGCCAGCGCCAGCGCATCGGCATCGCCCGGGCGCTGACGCTCGAGCCGGAATTCATCGTTGCCGACGAGCCGGTCTCGGCACTCGACGTCTCGATCCAGGCGCAAATCATCAATCTGTTGCGCGACCTGCAGCTCCGGCTCGGCCTGACCATGCTGTTCATTTCGCACGATCTGGCTGTCGTCGAGTACATCTGCGATACGGTCATCGTGCTCTATCTCGGGCGCATCATGGAGGTTGCGCCGGCGGCCGAGCTTTATGCCCGGCCGCAGCATCCCTACACGCGCGCGCTGCTGTCGGCCATTCCGTGGCTCGACCCGCTGGCCAGGCAAGGCCGGCAGGTGCTCAAGGGCGATATTCCAAGCCCGGCAAACCCGCCGTCGGGCTGCGTTTTCCGAACCCGTTGCCCGTTCGCGCTGGAAGCTTGCGCCGGGGCTGTGCCGCCGCTGAGGGCGACAGCCGAGGGCCATCTGAAGGCCTGCATTCGCGACGACATCGCTTAGGTTTTCTGCCCTCGGCCTACGGGAGAACTTGGGCGAGATGGACAAGGTCGTCGGCCACAAAGTCCCAGCTCTCAAGAGGCGAGAGATCGGTCGTCTGCGCCGGGCCATGCTCTTTTGGCCGAGCAACAAAGGCGGTTCCGATACCGCACCTTCGTGCCGCAGCCAGGTCGTCATTGTGCGCGGCGACCAACACGGCCTCCGCAGGTCGCACCCCCAGGATCTCCACGGCGCGGAGATAAGCCTGCGGCGCAGGCTTGTAGGTGCCGAACACATCCGAGCCAAGGACGGTGTCCCAAGGCAGGCCGGCGCGCTTGGCCATATCCAGCAACAGCCGGGTATTGGCCCCTGATAAGGGCACGATGATGAAGCGTTCCTTTAGCCTCGCAAGGCCTTTCAGCGAATCGGGCCACGGCTCCAGCCGGTGCCAGGCGAGGTTGAGTTCCTCAAGTTCGGCGGTCGGCAGCTCGGATGGGGCCAGCCCGAACTGGACGAGGGTGGCGTCCAGATTCTCCCTGTTGATTACGTCAAGTGACACGAAAGGCCGCTGCCCCGTCCGCACCGCCTCGGTCGAGGCGTCATAGCGCGACGCCCACGCATCGGCGAATTCACCGGGATCGACCTGCTCTGCACCAACTCGCGCGAGGAAGGCGCCGGCCTCCCTTGCGATACCGCTGCGCCAGTCAACGACGGTTCCCAGAACATCGAAGAATAGAACTCGAGTAGTGGTCATTGAGCTTTCCTCCGACCTCATTGAAACGTCGCCGACGCCAACCCATATGCAACTGGCGTCGGATGTTTCCTCCCATTCGTCCGGCGCGTTCCCCTCTGAAGGTTTTCGACCTTCACATCTGGCCGGGCTTTTCAGCCCGGCCTTTTTTGCGGGGTAAGTGAGCGAGCCGAGATCATGGCGCAGGCGTGCCCAGCGTATCGATGCGTTTCGCCAGCGCCGCGGGATCGCCAAGCACGCGCAGCGTCTTCAGCCGAGCTGTGCCGCCGGCGGCGATCGAGACGGCCGATGCCGGCACGCCAAGCGCCTTAGCTACCAGCCTTTCCAGCGCTCGATTGGCGGCTCCGTTTTCCGGCACGGCGCGGACGCGGGCTTTTAGATAGCTTCGCCCATCCACCGATGTTTCGATGCCCTCCAGCCTGTCTATCGCCGCTTTCGGCGTCAGCCGGACGAACAGGTCGATGCCGTCGGCGCGAAGTCGAAAGAAACGGTTCGTCTCGTGACTCACATCGATCCGATACCGAACATCGGCTGAACGGTCGTGTCTAGGAACACGCTGATAAATGTCAGCGCAAGCAACAGGATGATCGGCGAGATATCGATCCCGCCAAGGTCCGGGAGGACGCGGCGGATCGGCCGCAACGCCGGCTCGGTCAGCCGATAAAGCATGTTGCCGATAGAGTCGACAAGCTGGTTGCGCGAGTTGACGACGTTGAAGGCGTACAGCCACGAGAAGATAGCCGCACCAATCACAATGTACCAATAGATATTAATCGCGGCATGCAGCGTATAAAAGACTGCGATCATCGGTTGCTCCTTGCGAACGCCCGACATGTAGCCACTGTAGGTGAAAGCGGCAAGAGCCGCCTTCCGCCGCATGGCGAGGGCGCACGAACGGCCGAACGGCATTTCGGCAGCAAGCGCAGCCTTGACAGGAAACCGCAGCGGCCGATAAAAGCCCCATCCGCTGGACGGGGCTGTAGCTCAGCTGGGAGAGCGCGTCGTTCGCAATGACGAGGTCAGGAGTTCGATCCTCCTCAGCTCCACCAGCGGATTTTTTTCGAACCCTTGCCTGGATGAATTCCAAGGAAATCCTCCTTGGATTCACGGCGTCTCTCAGACGAAGCTCGCGAACGCATTGCAGGCCTGCTGGCGGCTTGGCACTATCGTTGCCGGGTGGATGGGTGGATTCACATCGGCGACGTAAAGACCCTCTACACCAGTAGCGTATGCGGCCTATTGCCACTGCGCCTCGTCCTTGCCAGACTTGGTCCGTCTTCAAAACCGAGGGGAATTCACCATAACCAGCACGACAAGGCGTGATTTTGTAGGTCTTACAGGAATGGCAGCGACTGCCCTGGCCGGCGCTGTTGCAACACGAGCTACCGCTGCGGAAAGCGACGTATCGCCATCGTTCGATGAGGTTCTTCAAGAGTACGATCAAAACAACACAGAAAGGACTAGATCAAAGCTGGCGATCTATGTGGTCCTTTCTCATCTGCACGCCAGTCTCGAGGAGGAATTTAGCGACCTTGGGCTAGAGCTGCCTTTAGGGAAAAAGGCCTTGCCATCGAACCTGCCGGCCAATTTCGCCGACGCGCAGGTTGCACCCCTTCCTTGGCTCTTCAAGCCCTCGGAAGTTACCGACCACGAACGAAACGGCTATGCGGCGATTGCAATGCGAATGAACGCAGTGATGGCAAGACACACCGCCGACGTGAGTGTCGGGGTTTCGCATATCATGTCGCACAAGGGATAGGCGCGACCTTGCCGGCGAGAACGGCACGTCAGGCGAGCACAACGCCGGCCGGCGATTTGTTGTTGCGGGCGAACCGATTACCTGTTTTGGCGAGGCGACTGCGCTGCGAGAGTCCTCACAATGGATAAATCCCTCCGGGACGCGCCGCGCGAGATAGCAAAGCTCTCGGCACCACGGCCAGTGGGAATTGTCAGCCGTCCGCGCGTAGTGGCGCTGCTGTCGCAGGCCCTCGACAGCGGTGCATGCTGGCTGGCTGCGCCTGGTGGATACGGCAAGACCACCGCGGTGATCGACTTTCTGGAACACGGCGGGCTGGAACAAGGCGGGCTGAAGCAAGGCGGGCTGAAGCAAGGCGAATCGGCGTACAACTGGTATCGGGTCGACACCGAGGACCAGGACGTTGCGCGCCTTTTCCACTATCTGACGCTGTCGCTCGACGGCAGGTATGCCGGCATGCCGGTCTTTGGTCCGGAATATGCCGACAATTCCGACGATTTCGCGCGGCTGTTCTTCCGCACCTATTTCTCGCGGCTTGATCCGGGCACGATCCTGGTCCTCGACGATCTGCATCGTGCCGATGCGCCAGGCTTTCGCCGGACGCTGGCGATCCTGTTGCGCGAACGCCCCAACACTGTCCGCTGCATCTGCACATCGCGGATGCTGCCTGAGGGCGACGTCGCCGACCTCGTGCTGTCGGGACAGTTGCCGGTGCTCAACCAAACGCTGCTGGAGTTTTCGCCTGGGGAGGCTCGCAACCTCGTCACCGCCCGCTCGCAATCGCCGTCCGAGGTCGGCGACATTTCGGAGGCGCGCGGCTGGGCGGTGGGCCTTCTCCTGCTGGCCAACGCCGGAATGTACTACCCGCTTTCGCAGACCGGCCTTGCCGGGGGCGCCGGCCTTCGGGAGATTGTCGGACGTTATTTCCTGCGCGACATCGCGCCGGAGGACCAGGATCTGCTTATCAGGCTCAACGTTCTGCCGGAGATCAGCACGGAGCTTGCCGATGCGTTCCTGGGCTCGCCGCAGGCTGCTCGCCTGCTGGTGCGGCTGCAGCATCGCCAGCTGCTGATCACGCGCGACGGTCCGGGCGGCGCCGCCTTCCAGCTGCATGACTTGTTGCGCGAATACCTTGCCGGCCTACTGGACCGGCGCGTGACGGAAGCGGACCGTTCCAGGCTGCGCGAGCAGGCAGCAAAGGTCCTGCACGAGGCAGACAAAACCGACGCGGCAATCGTGCTGGCGTTGCAGGCGGGCGCCTGGCCGCTGGCACGCCAGCTCATTCTGGAGTGCGCTAACGGCGTTCTCACGCAAGGGCGCAGGGCCAGCTTCGTCGAATGGTGCAACAGGCTGCCCCCCGACCAGATGGACGGGTGGGTCCATTATTGGCTGGGCGTCGCCTTCGCATCGGACGATGCGAAGGCCGAACCGCACTTCTCCAAGGCATGGCAAGCATTCGAGAACACCGACATGCGCGGCCAATGCCTGACGGTCGCGCGGGCGGTCGTAGTCAAGACCGCCAGCTGGCGTACGCATGAGGGGCTGGCGGATTGGACGCGCCGAGCCTCACAGGTTCTTGCCAGGGGATTGCCGGAGTTGGATCCGGAGGAACTCATGATGGTCAGGCTCGGCATCCTGCGGGCCGTCGATTTCGCCGAACCTGGCGAATTCGACGCCCATGACGCGAAGCGCCTCGTGAATGATATCCAGCAGCGCCTGACACATCTGCCGATCGAGGATTCGGTCGAGTTGCGCCTGCTGGCAAGCGAAGCGCTCATCGACTACGCGACCTCGTCGGGGCAGCGCGACATTTTTGCCAATGCCGTGGACAGCGTTGCCGCCGATCTCGAACATCCGGATATCCCGCCGCTGGTGCTCGGCATGTGGCTGGTGTCCTTTGGCTCGGCCAGCGGCCGTTACTTCCCCTATTCGCGGCGCGGTTTTGTCTATGCCTCGGCCGAGGATGCGTTGCGACGCGCAACGGCGATAGGCGAGCAGCACGCCTTACGGGGCGTCGAGTTCAGCGCGCTCTATCAGCTTCAATTGCTGATGAAGCTTCACAACAGGTTCTCGGAATTCAATGCGCTCGTCTCCCGGCTGGGCGAGATCGCGGACAGCAGGTTCACAACCCAGGTCGCTGTAGTCGCCGACTGCCACGCGGCGATGCACACGCGCAACGGCGACTTCGTCAAGGCTTATCTCGACTGCGATGCCTTCATGGATGCGATCGAGCGGGCGAATGAGCCGATGATCGAACGCTGGCCGCATTACATCACCAAATACCAGGTCCTGCTGGCCGATCGGCGTCCAGCGGAGGCCATTGCGCTACTCCAGGAGATCGTCGAAAGGCTGAGCGGCGGCCCTCGCCAGCGGGTCGAACTCAACATTCTGGCCGCTCGGGCCCTGGAGCAGAAGTGGAAAGGCGGCGCGTCCTATGGCACTCGTCTGGCTGCATTCATGGAGGTGTTGCGCCAGGTCAACCCCTCCGCAATCCTGCTCAACCTGCCGGACCTATTGGCCGATCTGGTCGCCGATGCGCTGGAGCGAAAGATCGACGTCGATCTCTGCCGCCGCGTCGTTCGGGCGCGATATCTGGTCCCGCCCTCTGGCCGACCCGTCCAGTGGCCTTGGCCGCTCAGGATCCACTTGATGGGAGGCTTCCGCCTCGAGATCGATGGTGCCGAGGTCGCGCCCGGTGCCAAACCTACCCGCGCTCTCGACATATTGCGCATTATCTGCCTGTCGAGGGATCAGGTCTGTTCGGTGGAAACCCTGCAGGATTGGCTCTGGCCCGACCTCGACGGCGACCAGGCCAAAGCGGCCTTGGAGCAGGCGCTGCATCGTCTGCGCAAATTGCTCGGGCAAGGCGAGCTCGTAACGCTGAGAGAGGGCCGTTTGCGGCTCGCTGCCGACAAGGTCTGGATCGATCTGCAGGATTGGGAAGACCGGCTGAAACCCGTTCTGTCGGGCCAAAGAGACAGCGCAATCGAGGAGCAGGAGAGACTGCTGGAAGGCTTTGTCGGCCCGCTTTTCTCGAATGGCCCGACGCCCGCCTGGTCGAACGCCGCGGCCGACCGGGTGCGGGACGGGTTGGTCGAGCTTGCCGTGCGGGTCGCCAAACACTGGCAGAGCCAAGGCAACGCAGATCGGGCACGCCAAGCGTGCCGGCGTGCGCTCGATTTCTACCCGGAATCGGCCAAACTCCATGGCACGCTCATCCAGGAGAGCCTCTCCAGAAACGACCATGCCGGCGCCATCGAGGATTACCGGCGCTATGAACGCGCGCTCGCTTCAACCGGCGATGACGAGCCCTCGCCTTTGCTGCGTTCGCTCGTGCGCCCGCTTCTCTAGACCGGTCATCGTTTCACGGAAACGCCGAACCGCTCTATCTCTTTATTTTTGCGCAATTCCGGACGGAAAACCGTTCCACACTTTTCCTGGAATTGCTCTGGCGCAGCTCGGAACTCTGTAAGCCGTCCGTAAGTCGCGGTCTGGGAATCTCGGCCCGTCGATCAAAACCGATCGCCGGAGGCCTGAAGTCCCCGATACCAACACTCACAGGAAGGAAAAGGTCATGCCGTATACTGCCAGAGCAACTTCGAGAGTGCGTGCCGGCACCATCCGGGCTGGAGCCACAAGACTTTCCGACCAGCTCAGGATCGGGCCTTGGTCGCTCCTCTCGCCCGAAGCTGTCATACAGCAAAAGTACAACTCCCTTGGAGGCGCCGGCTTCGCCGAGATCGACAGGAAGGACACTGGAAAAGCCTGGTATCTCAAGAACGGCTCATGCATTTGTTACAACGATGCCATGCACGACGCCTTTGAGATCCATGGCGAAATCTACAGGAAGTGGATTGCGCTTGGCGGTCTCGCATGGGGCATTCCCTGCACCGACGAAACCGGAACTCCCGACGGCGTCGGCCGATACAATCACTTCAACAACAATACCGCTTCGATCTACTGGACACCGAATACCGGTGCTCAAGCGATTTGGGGGGCAATTCGCGGCAAATGGGCAGCAATGGGCTGGGAGCGCTCGGTTCTCGGCTATCCGGTCACCGACGAAACCGGAACTCCCGACGGCGTCGGGCGCTACAACCATTTTGCCAATGCCGGCTCGATCTACTGGACACCGAACACAGGAGCCAACGTGGTGTACGGTGACATCCGCAAGAAGTGGGAGAGCCTGGGCTGGGAACAGTCATATCTGGGATATCCCACGACCGACGAGACCGAATTTGCCGATGGTGGCCGGGCCAATCTGTTTGAAAACGGCGGCATATACTGGTGGCCCGACACCGGCGCGATCGACCTTCGAGATGTCGTCGTCCACTATACCGGCCTCCATTGCTTCGGCGAGACCGACTGGGATCAGGGATCGAGTGCGGACGAACCCTATGTCATCGTCAGCGTGACAACGCCGCAGATCGCCGACACCAAGCGCAGCCAGGTCTATGGCGACGTCGATGCCGGAGATACAAGACCCGACCTTATGGAAATCTATCGAGGCAAGCCTTACGGCATCAATATCGGCACGGTGCTGATGGAAAACGATTTCGGCGACCCCAACAAATACAAGGACGAGGTGCAGAAGATCGTCATGGGCGTCCATACGGCGGGCACGCTCGCTTTGGGCCTCATTCCGGTGGCAGGACCTATCATTGCCGCGATAGCCGGCCCGGCCCTGGGATCCTTGATGCCATCGATCGGCGGCGCCATCAGCGATCTCTTCGATTGGGGCGATGATAGGATCGGGAGCGCGACAGTAACCATCTCCGCAAAACAGATGGTGTTGCTCGCTGCACGCACGAACAATACCACCTTCAGCGGGATTGGATTCAAGGTGGAAACGCCCCTGATTTCCGGCGATGGGGCTTCCTACAAAGCCTATTTTGGCTTTGTGCCTGCCTAGGCCAATCGCCTCGGCAAAACCTTCGCCGAGACAATCAAACTTACCAGCCCCGCCTTCCATTGGCGGGGCTGCCACTTCGCGACTGAGAGTTTCCGTAGCGGTCGTCGCAAGGTGCGGTCCGGATGCGGCAGCGGCCGATCAGCATAGCGGGCAAGCTGTCGTTGCCTAACCCCGCACAGCCCGTAGCGCCGCCATGAACGCGGCTCCTTCGGCCGGAACGATGGAGACCGCATTAAGTGCGGTCACCTCAACGACGCGGCCGCAGCCAACGAGGCCGAACGGGACCGGCGGAAACCGGATCAGGCGGTGCGCAACCCGCCGCCATGACAGCCGAGATCAATCAGGATGGAAAGAGAACGGTGACAAGAGCGGGCATGCATCACACCAGCCCGCGCTTGGCCATCATCGCTTCCGGGGAAGGCATCTTGCCGCGGAAGGCGGTGTAGAGTTCTTCCGGGTCCTTTGAACCGCCGGCGGCGTAGATGTTCTTGCGCAGCCGCTCGGCCAGCGCCGGATTGAAGGGATCGCCTGTTTCCTCGAAGGCGGCGAACGCGTCGGCGTCGAGCACTTCCGACCACATGTAGGAGTAATAGCCGGCAGAATAGCCATCGCCGGCGAAGATATGGCCGAAATGCGGGGTGCGGTGACGCATGGCAATGGTGTCAGGCATGTCGAGCTTTTCGAGCGTCTCGGCTTCGAAACGAAGCGCCTGTTCCGGTGCATCCGGCCGGGCGTGGTAGGCCATGTCGACCAACGCCGAGGCGGTGAACTCGACGGTGGCGAAGCCGGCGCCGAAGGTGCGTGCCGCCAGCATCTTGTCGACCAGCGCCTTTGGCATCGGCTTGCCGGTCTTAATATGCAGCGCATGCTTTTCCAGCACCGCCGGCACCGTCAGCCAGTGTTCATAGAGCTGCGACGGCAG
This sequence comes from Mesorhizobium sp. M0018, assembly GCF_040323955.1. Classification (NCBI taxonomy): domain Bacteria; kingdom Pseudomonadati; phylum Pseudomonadota; class Alphaproteobacteria; order Hyphomicrobiales; family Phyllobacteriaceae; genus Mesorhizobium; species Mesorhizobium sp. M0018. Next base: position 148,185 of record NZ_JAMYVL010000009.1, read on the forward strand.
CTCGACGAAATCGCGGCTGACCGAGGTGCCAGCGACCGATGGCCAGGTAACGTCGGTCAGCATGCCGTGCAGCGCGTGACCGAATTCGTGGAACAGGGTCTTGGCCTCGTCGACCGACAGCAAGGCTGCCTCGCCGGCCGGCGGCTTGGCGAAATTCATGATGTTGTAGATGACCGGCTTGGAGCCATCGCCTAGCTTGTAGCCGGATTTCAGCGCGCTCATCCATGCGCCGGAGCGCTTCGAGGGTCGCGCGAAATAATCGGCGAGGAACAGGCCGCGCTCGCTGCCGTCGGCATTCTTCACCACGAAAACACGGGCGTCCGGATGCCAGGTGGCAATGCCCTTCTTTTCTTCGAAAGAAATGCCGAACAATCGTGTTGCCACGTCGAAACAGGCGTCGATGATGCGGTCTAGCTGCAGATACGGCTTCAGCTCGGCCTCGTCGAAGGCGAATTTCTCTGCGCGCAGCTTCTCCTGATAGAAGCGCCAGTCCCAGGCAGCGAATTTCTCGTTGCTGCCGGCCTCGGCCGCCAGCCGCTGCAATTCGGCCTGGTCGCTTGCGGCCTTTTCCACCGCCTTTTCCCAGACCGGATCGAGCAGCGCGTGCACCGCCTCCGGCGTCTTGGCCATGGTATCGTCGAGCTTCAATGCGGCATAGGAAGGATAGCCGAGCAGCTTCGCCTTCTCGGCGCGCAGGCGCAGCATGTCGCGCACCACTTCCGTGTTGTCGGTAGCGCCGCCATTCTGGCCTCGCATGATGAAGGCGCGGAACGCTGTCTCGCGCAGGTCGCGGCGTTCTGAGAAGGTCGAGAACGGCTCGTAGATCGAACGCGACAAAGTGACGGCGTAGTGGCCCTTCTGGCCGCGCATCTCGGCGGCTTCCGCCATCGAGCTTTTCAGGAATTCCGGCAGGCCGGCAAGATCGGCCTCGTCGAGGAACAGCGCCCAGTCGCGCTCGTCGGCAAGCACGTTCTGGCCGAAATTGGTGCCGAGCGACGACAATTCCTCGTTGATCGAGGCGAGCCGCTTCTTGCCTTCGGCGTCGAGCCTGGCGCCGGAGCGGACGAAGTTTTTCCAGGTCTTTTCCAGTACGCGCAGCGTTTCGGCATCGAGCTTCAGAGTCTCGCGGCGTTGATAGAGATCGTCGATGCGGGCAAAGAGGCGCTCGTTCATCGAGATCGCCGAGAAATGCCGCGACATCTTCGGCGAAATGTCGCGCTCCAGCGCCTGGATTGCCTCGTTGGTGTGGGCGCCAGCGCGGCACCAGAAGATCGACGAGACATGGTCGAGAGCCTCGCCGGCGAGTTCGAGCGCGGCAAGTGTATTGTCGATGGTCGGCGTCCCGGTGTTGCCGGCAATCGCCTCGATCTCGGCTTCGTGCGCCTTCAGGGCAGCGTCGAAGACCGGAGAAAAATCGCCGTCGCCGATGCGCGCGAAATCGGGCAGGCCGAGCGGCCCTTGCCATTCAGTCAGCGGATGGGCGGCGAGGTTGACGGTGGACGGCATGGGCAAACTTTCGCTGAGTGGGTGGGAGAAGCGGATCGTCACCGATGTAAGGCGCCGGCCGGTTCCACGCAACAGCGCCCGATTGGCGCTGAAAGCGTGCCCACATGGTGCCGTGAGTATCGTTCGAGCCGAATTTTATGCCCACCAAGATATTATCTTGTAACCTGCATTTTCCTTCGACTGAGGCTTCCACTCGTATCCTGACACCCGATCCAAAGGAACCTTAATGAGAGTAGAATTCTATGGTCTCACCTTCGACCTGCCTGCTGGATGGGTAGACATAGCCGGCGATCTTCCTGAGGGATCGCCACCTACCTTAGCCAAAGAAACGGACGGCTGCGGCGCGATTCAATTCTCTATTGCGAAGTATCGTAGCGGAGAAAAACCAAACGTAGACGTTAACGTTCTGAGAACATTCATGATTCAGTTTTGTCACAATAATTCCATAGATGTAGGACATATCTCAAACATCGAGTCTGACGGTATAATCTCTGTTGGCGTATTGTCAGAGACAGGTGATCAATTGACATCTGCCTGGTATTTGTCGAATGGGAATGATGTTGTATTCATGACATACGTCGGGATGGCTAATGACACGGATTGTCTGAAAGAATTGGGCGTTGCCAAAGCAATCGTGTCGTCTATATCGTTTTAGGGACTTCGATATCGGGTGGAATTACGGGAATTACGACAACATTGCACTTTTTAGACGTGATAACGCGGGCAATTCCAGCGACCGTCACCAAAAAGTCGCTGGCGAAAAAGCCCGTCAGTAGCCGTCGCAGTTTTCGGCGATCGCGGCTTGCGAACTGGCGGTGATCTGGTCGTTGGCGACTGCAAAGGTCTCCTGCATCAGCATGTCGTTGCTGGGAAAATCATAGCAGGCGATCACAGTGGTGACGCCGCCCTCCGTCTTCTCGATCCGGTGGCGGATTTCGGCCCCGGCGACGGCGCCCTGCCACTCGGCGATCGAGGCGATGAATTCCTGCTTGCTTTGCACGACGCCGAGGTCGTCGAGCTTGATGCGGACGTTGTCGGCGAGCAGGTCCGACAATTCGGTGCGGTCGGCGATCAGTAGTGCCGAATACCAGCGGTCGATGATCGCGCTATCATCGGCGCGGGCGACAGTTATCGGGCACAGCAGTGCCGCCGCCGCGAACGCGATCCGAGCTCGCACCATGCCTCGTTTCCTACTCCGTCTCCGGCCGCTCGAAATCGCCGGTTTCCTTGTTCATCACCCAAAGCTCGCCGGTCGAAATATCGAACCAGGCACCGTGCAGCGACAGTCGCCCCTTGCCTTCGAGGATCGAAACACAAGGGAAGGTACGCAGATTGGCGATGGAATACCGGATCGAGATGCGCTCCAGCGCCGTCTGGCGCTCGGTCGCGGTCATGAAGGTGCTGGACGATACGGTCTCGGCCGCGGGCGCGATCAGGCTCATCCACTTGCCGATGAAATCGCCCGGCGACAAGGGTGCGGCCGTGGTGTCGAGTGCCGCGCGGATGCCGCCGCAGCGGCCGTGGCCCATCACCACGATGTTCTTGACCTTGAGGCTCTGCACGGCAAATTCGAGCGCCGCCGATGTCGAGTGGAACTGATCGTCTGGCGCATAGGGTGGCACCAGATTGCCGACATTGCGCAGCACGAACAGCTCGCCCGGCCCGGCATCGAAGATCGCTTCGGGCGCGGCCCGCGAATCGCAGCAGGCGACGATCATCGTTTCCGGTGCCTGGCCCTCTCGCGCCAGCGAGCGATAACGGCCGCTTTCGGTGAGATAGCGGCCGCTCATGAAACTGCGGTAGCCGGTGAGAAGATGCTCGGGAAGATGGGGCATGGGCAGCGGTGGGAGCCTTTCTGGGTTGAAGGCAGCTCGGTTCAATCCCGAAAGGCTCTAGCGCATCGGCCCGAAAATCGGAACCGATTTTCGGAAAGCGGGATGGCGTGGTTTCGACGTGCCAGCCCGTGTTTTGACACGGGTGAACGAACGCCGCCATTAATCGGCCTCAGAACCGCAGATTGGCGGTTCGACTATTCCGCGATGTCCAGCAGGGTCGATATCAGCAGCCGGCGCTCTTCGGGGGAGAGAATGTCCGAATCGAACAGGTTCATGCTGCGCAGCCCTTCGATGGCGAGATAGCAGACCAGCAGCGCCTTGAGGTTCGGCGTCTCCTGCTTCAGCCGCTCGAATAGCTGCCGCCTGAACGATTTTATCGGCGTCAGGAAATCGGGATCCTCGGCAATAGCCGAAAATATCCAGGATGCCGACGGTTTCGATTCCTCGGCATGCTCGGCCGACAGCTTGATGTAAGTTGCAAGCGGGCTTTCGCCGTTGACGCCGGCCGTGCGGGCGGACTCCAGGGCCTGCTCGAAGGCGCGCAGGTAATCCTCCACCAGCGCCTGCATCAATTTCGCCTTGGTCGGGAAATTGTAGAGAAGACCGCCCTTCGACACGCCGGCACGGCTGGCGACCGCATCCAGCGACAGGCTGCCAGGACCCGTCTCGCGCGCCACGGCGGCGGCGGCGGCGAGGATCTTCTCGCGCGAATTTGCTCTGCGGGCCTTCATCAAGCGTTCCCCATTCATTAGCTTAGGCGGAATTGACAAGACCGTCCAGACGGTACAGTAAGATCGCCGTCATTTGAAATTGGGACCAGGCACAGGTATGTGTTCCGGTCATCCGACCGTTATGCTGGGCCGTGGCCGAGGGACTGTTCGTGATCAAGCGCTTCATCATCGCCTTCATTCTGCTCGTGCTGGTGTGCGGCGGCATCGTCGGCTTCAACCTGTTTCGCGACAATGCGATCAAACAGTTCTTCGCCACCATGAAGCCGCCGGCCGCGACGGTGTCGACGGTCATCGTCAAACCGATGTCCTGGACGCCCGGCATCGAGGCGATCGGCACTGTCAGTGCCGTACGCGGTGTCGACCTCACGGTCGAAACCGCGGGCATCGTCAAGGACATCCTGTTCCATGCCAATCAGAAGGTCGCCGCCAACGCCGTGCTGCTGCAACTCGACGATGAAGTCGAGCGAGCCGACCTCGTGGCATCGAAGGCGCAAGCCACATCCGACCAGACCACGCTGATGCGCGCTCTTGAGCTGCAGAAGCGCGGGGTGGGCACCGATGCTACGCTCGACACGGCGCAGGCAGCAGCATCGGTCTCCGCCGCGCAGGTAAACAAGCTGCAAGCGGTGCTCGACCAAAAGCAGTTGACGGCCCCTTTCAAGGGTACCGTCGGTATTCCGAAAATCGACCTTGGCCAGTATCTCACACCCGGCACCGCCGTGGTGACCTTGCAGGACATGGATACGATGCGTGTCGATTTCACCGTACCGGAGCAGCAGCTTCCGCAGCTGAAGATCGGACAGACGGTGCGGTTGGGCGTCGGCGGCGGCGACATGCCGTTCACCGGCAGCATCCGCGGCATCGATCCGAAGATCGACCCGACCAGCCGGCTGGTGACCGTGAGGGCGGAGGTCGGCAATCCCGAAGGCAAGCTGACGCCCGGCCAGTTCGTCCAGGTGCGCGTCGAACTGCCCGAGGAGAACGACGTGCTGGCGCTGCCGCAGACAGCGCTGACTTCCAGCCTGTACGGCGACTTCGTCTTCGTGGTGCGGCCGGCCAAATCCGCCGAAGCCAACGGCGCGGCGCCCGAGGCAAAGCCGGAAGAAAAGCCGGCTGCAGATGCTGCCAAGCCCGCAGCCGAAGCACCCGCGGCAAAAGCCGACGAAAAGCCGGCTGCTACCCCAGCCAAACCGGCAGAGGAAGCCAAGCCGGCAGCGGAAAAACAGAAGCCGCAGCTCGTGCTAGCCCAGGTGTTCGTCAAGCCAGGCCGCCGCAACGCCGGCCTGGTCGAGATTCTGGAGGGCATCGCGCCCGGCGACGAAGTCGTTACCGCCGGCCAGAACCGGCTCTCCAACGGAATGTCCGTTGCCGTCGACAACACGATCGATCCGAGCAAGCCAGGGAACCAGCAGGCAGCCCAGCAATGAGCTTTTCCGACCTCTTCATCCGCCGCCCGGTCCTTTCGACCGTGCTTGCCTGCATGATCCTGCTTCTGGGTTTTCAGGGAATCTTCAACCTTTCGATCCGGCAGTATCCAGAGGTTGAAGAAACGGCCATCACCATCACCACGGCCTATCCCGGCGCCAGTGCCGACCTGATCCAGGGGTTCATTTCCGCGCCGATCGCGCGTGCCGTCGCTTCGACCGAAAACATCGATTATGTCACGTCGTCGAGCCGGCCGTCCTCCAGCACCGTGACAGTGCAGATGAAGCTCGGCTCCGACCCCGACGTCGCGCTGAACGAAGTCTTGTCGAAGGTTCAGAGCGTTCGCGGCGATCTACCGGACGAAACCAAAGACCCGGTGATCGTCAAGGGCACCGGCCAGCAGTTCGCGATGATGTACATCTCGATGCAGAACCCGAACATGACGCCGGAACAGCTCACCGAATATATCGAGCGCGTCGTGCGGCCGCGTATCTCGACGGTCGAAGGCGTCGCCGACGTGCAGATCTTCGGCGCAGCCGAATATTCGATGCGGGTCTGGATCGACCCGATCAAACTGGCGGCGCGCGGCGTGACCGCGGCGGAAGTGCTGGCCGCCATCAACGAATCGAATTTCCTTTCCGCGCCCGGCGACACCGAAAACGAATATGTGGTTTCTTCGATCACCGTTCGCTCTACGCTGCAGACCCCGGAGGCTTTCGCCGCCCTTCCACTCCGGTCGAAGGACGGCAATGTGGTGAGATTGCGCGACGTGGCCCGCGTCGAACTCGCCGCGGCGAACACCGACACCAGGGTCAGCTTCAACGGCAAGCCCGGCATCTTTCTCGCTATCTTTCCGACGCCGGCCGCCAATCCGCTGACCACCGCGGCGGCAATCCACAAGATTGTGCCGACCATCCAGGAGACGCTGCCGCTCGGCATGACGATGGAGATCGTCTACGATTCAACCGAGCAGATCAGTGCGTCGATCGAGGAGGTGTTCAAGACCATCGGCGAGGCGGTCGCCATCGTCATCGTTGTTATCCTGCTCTTCCTCGGCTCGTTCCGCTCGGTGCTGATGCCGATCGTGACCATTCCGCTGTCGCTGATCGGCGTCTGTTTCCTGCTGTTTTCGGTGGGCTATTCGATCAATCTTTTGTCGCTGCTGGCCATGGTGCTGGCGATCGGACTTGTCGTCGACGATGCCATCGTGGTGGTGGAAAACATCCACCGCCACATGGAGGAAGACGGCTTGTCGCCGATGCAGGCGGCGTTCAACGGCATGCGCGAGATCTCGTCCGCCGTCGTCGCCATGACGATAACATTGGCCGCCGTGTTCGCGCCGCTGGCCTTCACCGGCGGCCTGACAGGCGCACTATTTCGCGAATTCGCGGTGACGCTTGCCGGCTCGGTGGTGCTTTCGGGTGTCGTCGCCCTCACCATCACACCGATGATGTCGGCACGTATCCTGAGGTCCGGCTCGCACAGCCGCTTCCAGCGCATTGTCGACAATACGTTCGGGCGCGTCGAACACATCTATGAGCGGCTCGTCACCGGTTCGTTGAACTATCGCCCGGTGACGCTGATGATCGTCCTCGCGCTGGTCGCCACGACCGGTTTCATGTTCACCAAGACCGCGAGCGAACTGGCGCCGGAAGAGGACCAGGGTTTCCTGCTTTCGCTGGTGACCGCGCCGCGGTACGCGACGTCGGACTATACCGAAACCTACGTCAATCAGATACTCGGCCTGGTCAAGGATCTGCCTGAGACGCGGGCACAGTTCTCGGCGGTCGCCTTCGGTGGTGGCCAGACGAACAGCGCTTTCGTCGGCTTTGCGTTCAAGGACTGGGCTGACCGCACGCGCAACTCGAAGGAAATCCAGCAAGACATTACGGGCCGCCTGAGCAAGGTGGCGGGCGTCGAAGCTTTCGTCTTCGCGCCGCCGACGCTGCCCGGCTCCGGCGGCGGCCTGCCGATAACGATGGTCGTGCGCTCGACCGGCGACGCCTCGCAGGTGTACGAGGCGGCCGAAGACATCAAGAACAAGGCGCAGGCCTCCGGCCGCTTCATCGTCGTGCAGAATTCGATGACCTTCGACGCGCCGCAAGTGACGGTGACGATCGACCGCGACCGCGCCGCCGCGCTCAACCTGCCGATAGCCGACATCGGCCGGACGCTGACGCTCCTGGTCGGTGGCGCCGAAGTGGCGCAATTCGACCGCGAATCCAACAGCTACGACATCATCCCGCAGGTGCCGCAGAGCTTTCGCGACAACCCTGAAAAACTGGGCGAGTATTTCGTGCGCAGCGTATCGGGCGAGATGGTGCCGCTCTCGGCGGTGGTGAAGATCTCGACCAACGCGTCGCCGGCCGCCATCGAGCAGTTCAACCAGCTCAACTCGGCGACGATCTCTGCCTTGCCGCGGCCCGGCATCACCACCGGGGATGGGCTACAGGCGATCGAGGACATTGCCAAGCAAAGCCTGCCCGACACCTTCTTCATCGACTATACCGGTCAATCGCGGCAGGAGAAGCAACAGGGCTACACGATCATCATCGCCTTCGCGGCGGCGGTGCTCGTCATCTATCTGGTGCTGGCGGCGCAATTCGAAAGTTTCCGCGATCCGCTGATCATCATGATGGCGGTGCCGCTGTCGATCTTCGGCGCGATCGTGCCGCTTAATGTCGGGCTCGGCACGCTCAACATCTACACCCAGGTCGGCTTGATCACGCTGATCGGCCTGATCACCAAGCACGGCATCCTTCTGGTCGAGTTCGCCAACCAGCAGCGTGAAATGCACGGCATGCGGCGGCGCGATGCGATCATCGCGTCGGCGAGGGTGCGGCTGCGGCCGATCCTGATGACGACGGCGGCGATGGCGCTCGGCGTGGTGCCGCTGATCATCTCCAGCGGCGCGGGTGCCGCGGCACGCTATTCGATGGGCCTGGTGATCTTCACCGGCATCCTGGTCGGAACCATGTTCACGCTGTTCGTGGTGCCGATGTTCTACACCTTCATCGCCAGCAAGGACCTGCCGCATCACGCCGAAAAGCCGGATCCGAAGCTGATGCCGGTAATGCCGGATTAGGCTGCGCTAATTTCCGGCCTTTTTTGAGAGCGACGAGAGCAGCATCGCTCATTTAACGATGACGATGCTGGTGTTGGCTGGGCCGAAGACCTCGACGAGCTGGTAGAAATCGGCGGCGTTGTCCGGATGCAGACGCACGCAGCCATGCGAGGCTGGCTGGCCGAGGCGCTTGATGGCGCTTGTCGCATGTACGGCGTAGCCGCCGCTGAAGAACACCGAATGCGGCATCGGGGCGTTGTCGTATTTCTTCGAATACCAAATTTCATGCATGCGGGTCGGCTTGAACGAACCGGTCGGCGTGACGTGCGTCCTGTCGCCGGTCGAGACCTTCCAGGCGAATGTCGGCCGGCCGTCGACCAGGATTTCCATGGTCTGCTGTGACAGTGATACACGCGCGACGATCTTGTTGGCGGCGGCGTGGGCTGCGCCGTTGCCGGCACTGACAAGCAAGGCAGTACCGGTGATGACGGCGGCGGCGATGTTGATGAGCTTGGCGGAAATGGCAGTGTACATGATGTCTCCCCTATTCTGCCGGTCGGGGCCGGCTCAATTCGATGAGCGGCTTATCGGGGCGTCATGTTTCAAGTCGATTTCGCTAAATGCTCGTTTGTGTTTCGGTTCTGTTTCCCCTGATTAACAGAAAAGGTCCGTGCAAAGCAGCTTGCAGTTGCACGACGTCGTTATGACGGTGGCGTGTTTGCCTAGGCGGATCGGCCAAACCGCGGCGCGAATACGCGATTGCCTTTCGTTTGATAGGAAGTCACCTGACTCCGAAACCGAGCTGCAACAAAGCGCAGCCTCGGCGGCATGATCCGGATACAGCGAACAGGCAAAGTTGACCTAACGAAAACAGCGGTCAACGAACGATCGGAAGCCAACACTGTTTTCGCTACGGTCTGGATTGGTCTGGACAGTTTCCAGCCTGCGCGTCGACCGGCTCAAGCCCCTCTGGCGGGGGCGGCTTAGGGCCGTTGAGGATGCGCGGCGCCTCCGGCAACTTGCAGCCGAGAGGACCGAAGGCCCGCGCCGCAACGGGGGGCTCCGCTGGCGGCGCGGGCGCTTCGGGGGTTCCCCTGAGGTGCCCGCAAATTCCAATTTTGAGGAACGAACAGGATGAAAACGAAATTCGCCGCTTCCGTGCTTTCCGCCCTGCTCTACGTCCAGGGGCTGCTCGGCATTGCCGGCCTCGCCACCGTGCTGCTGAAGGAACGTGCCCATGCCGGCGAGGTCAGCACGAACAGTGACATGCCGTCCGGCCCGTCGCTTCTCGTGGTGCGCTGAAGAGCATCGGACCCCAAAGTGGAAACCGGTTTTGGGAAAATCCGATGCTCAAGACAAAAGGGTGGCCGTCCTGCCTTCAATCGGCGAATTGCGTCGGCGGATCGAACCGGTAGCCCGCACCCCGTATGGTGGTGATGGTTTCGGTATCGAGCTTGCGGCGCAGCCGCACGATGCGCGAATCGATCGACCGGTCGAAGGCTTCGGCATTTTCGGCGGGCGCGGCGGCGATGATGTCGTCCCGCGTCAGCACCTTGCGCGGGCTGGCCAGGAACAGCCTGAGCAGTGCCACCTGCCCGGGGGACAGCTGTTCTTCCGTGCCCGAGCGGTGCATGACGATGGCCGATCGGAGATCGACGGTCGCGTTCTCCAGCACGATCAGTTCCCCGGCGCTCCTGCCGCGCCGAGCCAGAAGGCCGCCGACGCGAGCGGCAAGCTCCCTGACATTGAGCGGGCTTTCGACGACGTCGGCGGCGCCGAGTTCGAGCGCCAGAACCTTGTCGACCAGATCGGCCGGGCGGCAGATCAGGATGAAATCCGGTCCACCTTCGCCGCCATGTCGCCTGAGCAGGTCGCGCCCCTCCGCCTGGCTGACGCTGTCGCCGACAACCACGACATCGATACCCTTTTCCGAAAGCAGCGATTCGGCCTCCCACGGCTGTCGCGCCGCGCGGACGTCATGACCGCGCCGCTCGAGATGATCGGCGAGATCGGTCGCAATTACTTCAGCGACGGAAACAAGCGCGATAACGGATCGTGCAGCCATGTTTTTCTACCCCGCATACGGCAACCCAAGAAGAGTGCTGGACATCATGTTTATACCCAATCTACTTTCCACTGAAAGCGGGAGCGAAAGCATCGTGCGGGCACGAATTGTCATCGTCGAGGACGAGCCCGATCTGAGGGATGCGGTCGCCGAGTATCTCGGCGCCAGCGGCTATGATGTGGCCACGGCCGAAAGTGCGGCGGCGGCGCGCGACCTTTTGGAAACCCAGTCCTTCCATCTGGCCATTCTCGACATCGCCATGCCGGGCGAGGACGGCCTGTCGCTCGGCCGCTGGATGCGGTCGAAAATGCCGATCGGCATCATCTATGCGACGGCCGCCGGTACCGCGCTCGACCGCATCGTCGGACTGGAGCTCGGCGCTGACGATTACATCGTCAAGCCTTACGAATTGCGCGAAGTGCTGGCCAGGGTGCGCAGCGTGCTGCGTCGCGTTCCTGAGCCGACCGAGCCACAAAAGGCCAAGGCTGAGACATCCGGCGGCCGCCGGTCCGTGAGCTTCGGACCCTTTCACGCCGATCTCGACGGCAGGCTCGTCACCGGCGCCAACGGTGCGGTCATCGACATGGCCAAGAGCGAGTTCGACGTCCTGGAGGTGTTCCTGACGCGCGCCAACCGGCTGTTGACGCGGGCAGCGATCTCCGAGGCGATCGGTTTCGTCGAGGACCCGGAATCGTCCCGCGCGGTCGACATCCGCATCATGCGGCTGAGAAAGAAGATCGAAGCGGACCCGGCCAACCCGAAATTCCTGCGCACGGTGCGCGGCGAAGGCTATATCTTCTCGCTGCCGGCCGGTGAAAATAACTGAGGCCTGGCGGCTTGAGCAAGCCAAGGCCAGGAAATGACCATGACGGCTGAAACAGCACGCGCGGACACGCAGGGCGCCAGGCAGGGCGCGGCGATGGTGGCCGTGCATGTGGTTCGCCGGCTGCGCGAAGCCGGCGATTGGCAGCGCGAGATGGAAGGTATCCTCCAGACGCTTTGCGAAGCCATGGATTGTCACCGCGGCATCCTGTTTCGCCTGCGCGAACTGCCCGGCCAGGGTTTCGCCCAGTCGGTCGCCGCTTATTGGATCGCCCCCCGGTTTGGCGGTGAGCTGGCGTCGCCTACCGTCATCGTGCAGTCGGTCGTCGATTCGGACCCATTGCTGGAACGGCTGGCGGAGGACGAGCGCCAAGGCAAGATCTTCGCCGGGCACACACGCGATCTCGAAGGCTTTCTGCGGACCGATTTCGAAAAGCAGAACATCAAGTCGTTCCTGTCGGTGTCGGTCTTTTCGCACGGCAATTTGTGGGGCACGCTGGCGGTCAACGACTGCGTCAACGAACGCGAATGGACCGACCAGGAAGAGGCGGCGCTGCACATGGTGGCACTCGCCATCGGCGATGCCATCGAACGATCGCCCTCCGACGCGCATGCCAGCGACGTCATTCGCCGCACCATGCTGCAGGCCTCGCTCGACGCCATCATCGTCATCGACGAGACCGGCTCGATCATCGAATTCAATCCGGCCGCCGAGAAGATGTTCGGCTATCGGCGCAGCGATATCCTCGGCAAGGACCTGCTCGACACGGTCGTGCCGGAATATTACCGCAAGGGCTATGCGTCCGGCGCCGAATATATGTCGGGCCGCGGCGCGCCGATGGTCGGCCAGCGGCTCGAAACGGTCACCCAGAACGCCGCCGGCGAGGTTTTTCCGATCGAGCTGACGGCAACCGAGATGCGGGTCGCCGATCGCCAGCTGATCTTCGGCTCTATCCGCGACCTGCGCGACAGATTGCGCGCCGAGGAGGAAATCAACCGCCAGCGCGAAAAACTGCACCAGAACGAGAAGATGGCGGCGATGGGCTCGCTGCTTGCCGGCGTTTCGCACGAGCTCAACAACCCGCTGGCCGTGGTCGTCGCCCAGTCGACGCTGCTGCATGAATTCGCCGCCGATCCGCAGACCAAGGTGCGCGCCGAAAAGGTGCGCGCCGCTGCCGAGCGCTGCGGCCGTATCGTCAAGAGCTTCCTGTCGATGGTCCGCCTGCACCCGGCCGCACAGGCCGAAACCGACCTCAACCAGGTGATCCGCGCCGCACTCGAAGTGACCGCCTATGGCGCACGGTCGAGCGGCATCATCATCGACACCGATTTCGCCAGCGGCCCGCTGCTGGCCATGGCAGATGCCGACCACGTGACGCAGGTGGCCGCCAACTTCCTCATCAACAGCCAGCACGCCTTGGCCGGCGTTGCCGGCGACCGCCGGATCAAGGTCCGGACGTTTCGCAGCGACCGCGGCAATCCCGGGTTCTCGGTCGAGGACAACGGACCAGGCGTGCCGGAAGCGATACGTTCACGCATATTCGAATCCTATTTCACCACCAAGCCGGTCGGTGTCGGTACCGGCATCGGCCTGTCGATCTCGAAATCGATCATCGAGCGGCACAATGGCAATATCTGGTTCGAGGAGGTTTCGCCGAGAGGTGTGCGTTTTGTCGTGCAGCTGCCGGCGATCGCTGCTGGCGCGGCCGCCGCTAGCGACAGTCCGTCGCGGTCGAGCGGCTTGCGTCACGCGCTGATCATAGACGATGAGCCGGATGTCGCGGCGTCGCTGTCCGACATTCTGGAGTTGATGGGCATCAAGTCGCGGATCGTGCCGGCCTGGGTCTCGGCCGCCGCGACGCTGAGCGGCCATGCCCCGCCGGACATCGTGTTTTCCGATTTGCGCATGCCCGGCACCAGCGGCATAGCCGCCTATCGCGAGCTACTCGCCGAATTGCCGGGTCTGGCGCAGCGCTTCGTGCTTGTCACCGGCGATCTGATCGGCGCGAAAGGCGAGATCGAGGCGCTGCCGGCGCCGCAGCGGCCGCCAATCCTCGAAAAGCCGTTCAGCACGCTGGATGTGCGCGGCGTGCTCTCGGCCATTGCCGAGCAGGCGGCTCTGGGCGGCTAGACTCCGAGATCTCTCCCGGAAGAAAAAGGCTCCCGGCCGACATTGCGGCGGGAGCCTGACTGGAGTGCTGGAGGGCGCTCGCAAAAAATCAAAAAACGTTCGGCGTATCGGCCAGCGGGGCGGCGTTGGCGATCATGCGGACCGGCCGTGCCTTGCCCGACTGGGCGGCGATGACGCGCAGGCAGTCCAGGCTCTCGGCGCCCCAGGCCTGCCCCTTGCAGGCAAAATCGATCTCCGGCGCCGGCAGGCGCGCCGTCTTGGTGGTGGTCGTCGCGCCATCGATGAGGTTGGCCGGCGGGTTCAGTGAGGCGAAGGCCGGACCGACGGTCGGTGTCAACGCCATGCCGGCAAATGCGGCAGCCGCCAGCAGCATGAACATCGCCATTGGATGATCACTGGCGCGCTGGCGCAGCGCCAGCTTCGGGCGCCGGTCGTTACGCTGGGGACCCTGCTGGCGAAGGTCGGTATCGGTGATCTGGATTTTCGTACGCATCGTCGTTTCCTTCGGTCTTCTTCTTTTCTCTGTTGAAACGAACCTAATCGCACCTTGTAACCGGCCAACGATGATGAATTAACGATTGTGTAACCGGCATGAAACCAAGCCGGCGGCCATTTCTGGGCAAACCGATCCGGCGTAGCTGGCAGCACCGGTGGCATTCTCTGCTCGTTTTCCGCTACCCACGGCACCAGATCCGCGTCGCCTTTCCAGGCCCACGGAGCGTCGGGCGCTCAACAAGTGTAAGGGGATTAACGTCTGGAATTCCCGGGATTTTCCCGGCTTCGATCGTTCGGACTGGGCTCTCGAATCCCGTTCGATTTCCCGTCAAGACTTAGCCCCATTTTTCCAAGCCATTGCATTTCAATGGAAAATATGCTTTTATTGAACGACCATTCAATAAATAAGAGCCTTTATGAACCCGCACCTGCGTGACGTGGCAATCCCCAACGATTGGGATCGGCGGGGGCTGCCGGGCTGGAGCTATCATTCCGACGCCTTGCTCGAACTCGAGAAAGAGCACGTCTTCCGCAACCATTGGCAGATCGCCGGCCATGTCTGCGACGTGCCGAACGCCGGCGACTATCTGACGATGGATGTGGTCGGCGAGCGGGCGCTGATCGTGCGCGGCAAGGATGGCGTTGTGCGCGCCTTCAACAATATGTGCCGCCACCGCGGCAGTCGCGTCGTTGCCGACAGCCAGGGCACTTGCAAGAATGCGCTGGTCTGCCCCTTTCATGGCTGGGTCTACAATCTCGACGGCACGCTGCGCGGTGCTGCCCGCCCCCGTTCATTCCCCGACCTCGACAAGACCGATTTCGGCCTGATGCCGCTCGAGCTCGAAATCTGGATGGGCTTCATCTTCATCCGTTTCCGCAAGGGTGGGCCGCAGCCATCGGTGGCCGAGCTGTTGAAGCCGATCGAAGCCGAGATTGCCCATTACGGCGTCGCCGAGATGGTGCCGTCCTGGGGCATCTGGACCCAAAAGACGCCGGTCAACTGGAAGTCGGTGCGCGATGTCGACAATGAAGGCTACCACGTCGCCATGGCGCATCCGGCGCTGCAGGACCTTTACGGTGCGACCTATTTCGACGAGCCGTTCGTCAACGGCGTGTCGCGCTCGTTCGCCACCTACAATCCGCATGCCGGACGGCGCTGGAGCGTCGCGCAGTACATCAAGCTCGCACCCGAGGCGAAGCACCTGCCGGAACACCTGCGCAAGGCCTGGATCTACTACGGCATCTTCCCGAACAACGTGCTGTCGCTCATGCCGGAATCGGTGCAGTTCTATCAGGAATTTCCGCTGTCGACGGGTGAGACGCTGCTGCGCGGCGCCATCTACCGCTATCGCGACGAGACCAGGGAACAGGCGGCAGCCCGCTACCTATCCTACCGCATCGACCGCGACACGCTGGCCGAGGATGTACAGCTTTCGATATGGTCCAACGAATCCATGCTGTCCGAAGCCTTCGGAGGTTTTTACCTCTCCGATCTCGAATATGGCGTGCGCACCCACCACGACCATTTGCGTAAGCAAGTTCCCGTGCTCGGATTGGAGACCGCGCCCGAGGAGAAGGATATGTGGGCACTCAACGAGGCGCTCAGATCACGCTCCTGACGCCCCGGTCCTCAGGCCCAAATGGCGACCGGAATGCCGAAACGATCGGCGAGCGGCGGATCCGGAAACGGCATTGCCTCGCCTCTGACGATGCGTCCGGCAACCACCATCATCGCCGCGGCGTCGAGGAAATCGTCGGCGGCCGCGCCGCGCGGCGGCGTCTGGTCGAGAAAATCCTGGCTATAACCATGCTGGGCAAGCAGCGCCTTGCGTTCGGCCATGCCGGCCGGATTGATGTTGCCCCTGATCTTCTTCGGCAGGCGCATAGCGCGGTCGCCGTTCAGTTTGCAGAAGGCAACTTCCGGATGCGATTCGAAGACGCGGCTGCGCAGTTCGGGCCGCGCGATCAGCAGCGAATCGATCTCGCGGACCTTGGCGAAGATGCCGAAGGCCTGGATCGAGACGCCGCGCGGCGGATCTGATGTCGTCCTGGCCACCTCGCTTGCCTTGCGATGTGCGGCGTACCAGGCATCGACCGTGGTGAAGGCTTCGACCTCGGCGTAAAGCGCGGCGCGGGAGGGGATGGCAAAGACACTGGACTGCCGGGCCCCGAGCAGCGGCCGCACCAGCGCCTCCGGGCCGCGACCGCCTCGTTGCGAGAAATCGGGCAGGCCGATTGGCATATCGACCGCTACCAACGAGTCGGCGGGCAGTCGGTCGAGCAACGCCGCGAAGCTCGGGAAAACGGCTGTCGACGGTGCCGCACCGGGATCGCGGCGGACGGCTATCC
This sequence comes from Mesorhizobium sp. M0018, assembly GCF_040323955.1. Lineage (NCBI taxonomy): Bacteria > Pseudomonadati > Pseudomonadota > Alphaproteobacteria > Hyphomicrobiales > Phyllobacteriaceae > Mesorhizobium > Mesorhizobium sp. M0018. The sequence goes on from NZ_JAMYVL010000009.1 coordinate 164,608, forward strand.
AGCCGGCCTTGCAACCGTCGACGCCGACAAGCACAACACCCCAGGGCATAACATCGTCGGGCGCAACATCCTCGGGCGCATCATCCTGGGGCACGGCGTCTTCGGCCTGCGTCACGCCCGGCGGTCCCGTTCCGGATGCAGCAGATGGCGAAGCTGCACCATCGCCATCGGGTGCGACAGGCTCTGGGCATCGGTCTCGAGCTGCAACTCGTCGCCGCCGCGCTTGGCGGTCCGCGCCAGGATCTCGTAGACCGCCGCCGTGGTCGATTGCAGCGCCTTGGCGGCCGGCTGGCCGGACAGGATCCGCGCCAGGTAGACGGCAGCCGTCAGGTCGCCGAGCCCATTCGGCGGCTTGTCGATGAGCCGGTGTTCGGCAAGCAGTGCCTCTCTGCCGGCGAGCAGCAAATTGCCGGTGCCGCCGGCCATCATCGCCGGCGCCGATGTGACCAGCATGGCCGGTGGGCCGGCCTGCAGGGCTGCAGCCATTGCCGATTTCAAGTCGGGCAGCGGCGCTCCGGCCATCCATTCCAGCTCGTAGCGGTTGGGCGTGGCGATATCGGCGATCGGCATCAGCCGGTCGCGCATGGCGATTGCGGTCGGCTCAGGTACGTAGAGCCCGCCCGAATCGCCCATCACCGGATCGCAGATATAGAGAGCGTCCGGCGTCTTCGCCTTGACCGCGCCGACCAGCGAAGCGACGGCTTCGGCCTGGCCAGCCTCGCCGAGATAGCCGGACAGCACGGCGCCGACCTCGCCCAGCCACGGCGCGCGCTCGAGGTCGGCCATCAGCGCCTTGAACTGGTCCAGCGGCGGCACAATGCGGGTGGCCCGGCCATGGCCCGGATGCCAGGGCAGGATGACGGTCGGTACCGCCCAAACCGGAAAGCCGAGCGTCTCCAGCGCAAAGACAGCGGCACGGTTGCCGACCGAGCCACGGGCGACATGACTGGAGACGACGATGACCGCGCGCGGCGCGTCGGTTTTTTCGGCACTCATTGATTTTTCCTAACTGCCCCTGGTGACGAAAAGCACGAGCCAGATCAACAGGCCAATGGCAATAAGCAAGCCCGCTGCCCGACCGATGCGGGTGCCCCAATATTCGATCGGGTCCGGCCGGTCGGCATCGGCCGCAGTGACGTGGTCGCGCGCGCCTTTAGTCGTTCGTGCAAGGAACGAGGTGCTCCCCGGGTCGGTCTCGCGCGCCACCCGTTCGATGATGCGGCGCGATTCCGCGTCGCTGTCGTGGCGTTTCGCCATGGTGATGTCCCGTTTTATGCCGAGCTTAACCCGTTCGCCTCGTCTGTCACAGGGCCCGACGGCGAATGGCAGAAACCAGTAACACTTCTCGGCCGAAGTCATTTTCTTACGCAAGGATTGTGCTAATGCTTCGCCTGCCAATGCTATCGAGGGGACTTATCATGCTTGCCCAGCGCCTTTCTTCGCCGCCAACCTTCCGTAATTTAGCTGCGTTCCTGGTCATGGCCGTCATGCTGCCGCTGCTTGCCGGCTGCGGCTACAACACCATTCCAACAGCTGAGGAAAACGCCAAGGCCGCATGGAGCGAGGTGTTGAATCAATACCAGCGCCGCGCCGATCTCATCCCCAATCTGGTCAACACGGTCAAGGGCTACGCGGCGCACGAGAAGGACACGCTCGATGCCGTGGTCGAAGCGCGCGCCAAGGCGACGCAGGTGACCGTGACGCCGGAAACGCTGAACAATCCGGAAGCCTTCAAGAAATTCCAGGACAGCCAGGCCGGCCTGACCAGCGCGCTGTCGCGCCTGCTGGCGGTGGTGGAGAACTATCCCGATCTCAAGGCCAACCAGAACTTTCTGGCGCTGCAAGCACAACTCGAAGGCACCGAGAACCGGATCACGGTCGCCCGCCGCGACTATATCCAGGCAGTGAGAGAGTACAATCTGACGCTGAGGACCTTCCCGTCGGTGATCTGGGCGACCTTGTGGTTCCGCGGCAACCAGCCGTTTGCGAATTTCACCATCGAGGAGGATAAGATGCAGCCGCCGAAGGTCGATTTCGGCACCAACACCACGCAAGGCGGGTGAAGAACAGCCGGTGAGCGTGGTCCCTATTGGCCTTGCACTCCGTAGCGCCCCCCTCTGCCCTACCGGGCATCTCCCCCTCCAGGGGGGAGATTGGCAGCTTTGGCTTCACCGCCCATCCTGCATCGTTGGAGATTGGCGAAAACAGCCCTGACAGCCGATCTCCCCCCTTGAGGGGGAGATGTCCGGCAGGACAGAGGGGGGCGCGACAGAACGCCAGCCTGGCCTTCCTGCTCGTCTTCCAAAGCCTTCTCCTCCTCCCGCTCACCGCCCTTGCCGCCGCACTGCCGGCGCTGACCGGACGGGTCGTCGACAACGCCGGCATCATCGATGCCGCGACCGAGACGGCGCTGACGCAGAAGCTTGCCGAGTTCGAGACCAAAGGGTCCGACCAGATCGTCGTCGCGACCATCCCCAGCCTCGACGGCGAGGAGATCGAGCCTTACGCCAACCGGCTGTTCCGCGCCTGGAAACTGGGCCAGGCGAAGGAGAACAACGGCGTCCTGCTTCTGGTGGCGCCGAACGACCGCAAGATGCGCATCGAGGTCGGCTATGGGCTGGAAGGCACGCTGACCGACCTGCACACCAAGCTGATCATCGAAAACGACATGGTGCCGGCCTTCCGTGCCGGCGATTTCTCGGGCGGCATCAGCAAGGCCGTCGACGACATGATCATGGTGCTGGAAGGCAATCCCGAAGAACTGGAGGCGCGCGGCGAACGCAACCAGCAGCCGCCGTTCAACAGCGACGATCTGTTCTTCACGATCTTCATAGCCATCTGGGCAATCATCTTTTTCGGCGGCCTCGCAGCCTCCATCCTGCCGCCGATCTTCGGCCAGAAGATCGGTCCCGGCCGCTATCGCTGGCTGGGCATGACCTTCGAGCCAAACCGGCGGTCGTCCGGCGGCTGGTCGGGAGGTTCCGGCGGGGGATGGTCGTCGGGTTCAAGCGGTGGCGGGTTTTCCGGCGGCGGCGGTTCGTCCGGCGGCGGCGGCTCCTCGGGAAGTTGGTGACGAGATGACAAGACACGCCATCAGCCCGGTGGAATCCGGCCGTTTCATCAAAATGATCGGCACCGCGCTGTTGGCCATGGCGGTGCTGCTGGTCGGCTTCGCGGCGCTCGCCGCCGCACTGCCGGCGCTGACCGGACGGGTCGTCGACAATGCCGGCATCATCGATGCCGCGACCGAGGCGGCGCTGACGCAGAAGCTTGCCGAGTTCGAGACCAAAGGGTCCGACCAGATCGTCGTCGCGACCATCCCCAGCCTCGACGGCGAGGAGATCGAGCCTTACGCCAACCGGCTGTTCCGCGCCTGGAGACTCGGCCAGGCGAAGGAGAACAACGGCGTCCTGCTTCTGGTGGCGCCGAACGACCGCAAGATGCGCATCGAAGTCGGCTATGGGCTTGAAGGCACGCTGACCGACCTGCACACCAAGCTGATCATCGAAAACGACATGGTGCCGGCCTTCCGTGCCGGCGATTTCTCAGGCGGCATCAGCAAGGCCGTCGACGACATGATCATGGTGCTGGAAGGCAATCCCGAAGAACTGGAGGCGCGCGGCAAGCGCAATCCGGCGAATGACAATCCTGTCGATCCCATCTTCATGCTGTTCATCGTCCTGTGGGCGACGATGTTCTTCGGCGGCTTGGCAATGGCGTTCCTGCCGCCGATCTTCGGCACGAAGCTGTCGCCGGGCGTGTACAAGTGGCTGGGCATGACGTTCCGCTACGGCCGTGGGCCAGCTTCGTCATCTTCCGGCGGCGGTAGCTGGACGTCCGGGACCTCGTCAGGCAGTGGCTGGTCGTCTGGAAGTTCCGGCAGCGGTTGGTCGTCCGGAAGTTCGGGCGGCGGGATTTCAGGCGGCGGCGGCTCGTCCGGCGGCGGCGGTTCTTCAGGAAGCTGGTGAGACATCAATCATGGCAACACGACCGATCAGCCCCGAGGATCATGAGCGCATCGCCGATGCGATCCGCGCTGCCGAATCAAAGACCGACGGCGAGATCTACTGCGTCGTGGCGCATGCCAGCGACAGCTATTTCTTCCCGGCCGCTTTCATGGCGATGCTCAGCATGCTCGTCGTCAGCCTCGCCGTCGGTTACGGGCTGGAAGCCTGGTGGCTGTCGATCCGCTTGCCGCATTTCGTCATCGCCGAGCTTCTGGCGCTTGCCAGTGTGCTCATCCTGTTGTGGGCATTGCCGGCATTGCGCATCCATTTGGTGCCGAGGCGGCTGCGCTACCAGGCCGCCCACGCCAATGCGATGAAGCAGTTCCTCGCCCGCAACGTCCACCGCACCACGGCGCGCACTGGCGTGCTGGTGTTCGTCTCGATTGCCGAGCGCTACGCCGAGGTGGTCGCCGACAGCGGCATCGATTCTCGTGTCGGCCAGCATGTCTGGGACGGTGTCGTCCGCGACCTTACGGCGCATGCCGGCGACGATCGGCTTGCCGAGGGGTTCGTCAAGGCGATCCAAGCAGTCGGTGGGGTACTGGCCGAGCATTTTCCGGTCTCGACCGGCGACAGCAACGAACTGGACGACCATCTGGTCGAGATTTGATCTCGCCAAAAGCGGTTTCGCAGCGTCTCAAGGACGCACCGTCCGGCTGTGTGAAAGCATCGCGGCGGTTGACCGGACTCTTGCAATCGGGCGCGGCGGGTTTATGGTTAACCAATCATGAATACGCTGAGCATCGACATCAGGAAAGCCGAACCGCGCGATGCAGCCGCCATCGCCGACGTGCATCTCGAGGCTTGGCGCGGCGCCTATTCGGGCATCATCCCGCACCGCACGCTGACATCGATGATCAACCGCCGCGGCGCCGACTGGTGGGCGAATGCCATTCGCCGCGCTGCCACCGTCCTGGTCGTCGAAATCGGCGGCAAAATTGCCGGCTATGCGACGATCGGCAAGAACCGCGCCCGCGAACTCAGGCAGCAGGGCGAGATCTACGAACTTTACCTGCGGCCGGAATATCAAGGCATCGGGCTCGGCAGCCGGCTGTTCTCGGCCGCGCGGGCACGGCTGGCCGACCATGGCCTGAAAGGCATGGTGGTCTGGGCGCTGGAAGACAATCAGAACGCACTTGCCTTCTATGCCGGCGCCGGTGGCCGCGATGTTGCCGAAGGCGTCGAGATCTTCGAGCAGAAGGCGCTGAAGAAGGTCGCTTTCGTCTGGGAATGACGGCCAGCGCATGATCCGGCCGGTTTTCGGTTAGGACGATCTCCCCGTACCATTCGCCGCATTGCACCATTCGCCGTCGCCCGCTATCGATCTGCAATCGAGAGAGGGATAAAGCGATGCGTATCGAAGCGATTGCCAGCGGAAAGAACCCGCCCGAGGACGTCAACGTCATAATCGAGGTGCCGATCGGCGGCGAGCCGATCAAGTACGAGATGGACAAGGAGGCCGGCACGCTGTTCGTCGACCGCTTCCTGCACACTTCGATGCGCTATCCCGGCAATTACGGTTTCGTACCACACACGCTGTCGGGCGACGGTGACCCGATCGACGTATTGGTCTGCAACACGCGCGCGCTGGTGCCAGGCTGCGTCATCAATGTGCGGCCGATCGGCGTGCTGGTGATGGAGGACAATGCCGGCCAGGACGAGAAGGTGATCGCGGTGCCTTCGCCCAAGCTGACCTTGCGCTACGAGGACGTCCACGAATACACGCAATTGCCCGACATTACCCGCCAGCAAGTGCAGCACTTTTTCGAGCACTACAAGGATCTCGAACCCGGCAAATGGGTCAAGATCGAAGGCTGGTACGATGCGGCCTATGCCAAGAAGATGATCGTCGAGGCAATCGAGCGGGCCAGGCGCAAGTAATTGTCGGGCAAATAATCAGTTGTCGACGCGGCCGAAAGCGGGCGCGTCGCCAAGCACCTCACGCTTGTCCTTGCCGCAGGCGAAGGTGCGTGCCTTCTCGTCGGCAAGCTTGCGCGCCTGATCGTTGGCGGCGGGATTGCCGGTGGCGAGCACAAGGCCGATCGTGCAGCCTTCGTGGGCGTCAGGCTGGGCAACCTTGGCCACAATCAGCACTTCCGTCGACTTGTTCTCGCCCTCGCTATCGCTGATCGAGCGACGATGGATGACGGCGAACGGAATGGCAGTTTTGCCGTTGGTTTCGATACGCCACTCGACCTTGGGTCCAGCCGAATTGAGACCGGAAAAGCTTTCCCAGACCGTGGTCATGTCGCCAGGTGGAAAGCCGTAGAACAGCGATTCCCGCGCGTCGTCGTAGGAAACCAGCACCGGGTAGCCGCGGTAGCCCGAACAGGCGAGATCGGCCCAGTCGCCGTCGCCTTCTTCCGCTTGGGCATAGGTGACGCAGTCCTTCTCCCAATCGAGATCGGTATAGACGCTGGATATGTCGCCGGCCCGGGCCGCCTGGCAGAAACCGGCGAGGGCAAGCGGGATCAAGAGAGCGCGCATGGCGGAACAACTCAGTTCGGGGGGCGCAGCGTACCGTCAAATTTAGCAGCAGCCTAGAGGAAGTCAGGCTGCGCACAGTGGTCTGGCAAAACGGAACACTATTTCTTCAAACTTGCCTCTATCAGAAGATCGGCGTTGCGGGCCACCGACTGCGCCGGTCCGCCGGCACCGAACAGCTGGCCGCTAATATAGGCGCCCTCGATCAGCAGCAGCAGCCCGTCGCCCAGCGTCTCGGCGTCGCCGGCGCCCATCGCCGCCGCCATGGCGCGCAGGCGGCGGCGCAGTTCCTGCTTGTTGGCCTCACTCACGACGCGGGCCGGATGGCCATGTTCGGGATATTCGACCGCGGCATTGGTCATGCCGCAGCCGCGATAGTCGGGCCTTTGCGTACGCTTGCCGACACGCGTCAGGAAGGCGACGATCTGCGCGCGCGGATCGCCGGGATGGGCATCCACCGCCTCGTCGAAACGCTCCCAGAATTCGAGGTCATAGTGCCGGAGGTAGGATGCGGCCAGCTCGTCCTTGGACGGAAAGCTGCGGTAGAGGCTGGGTTTGGTGACGCCGGCACGCCGCACGATCTCGTCGACGCCGATCGCCCTGATGCCTTGCCGGTAGAACAGATCGCGCGCCACCTGGAGAATCCGTTCGGCGGCGCGAGGCGGCGGTGCGTCATTGGCCTTGATCGTTGGTTCAATGCTTTTCATGCCTGGTCTGCCGATTAGCTGGTTGACAATGTTACCGGTCGGTACGTATGTTTCGCGCTCCTGCAACGTACCGGTCAGTAACATGATAGCTCAATCCCGCCCGTTTGGCCAGCGCTACGCTTTCGTCGTGGTCGCCGTCATCTTCCTTTGCCTGCTGATCGCAGCGGGCCTGCGTTCGGCGCCGGCAGTCATGATGCTGCCGCTGGAGAACAGTTTCGGCTGGCGGCGCGACGTGGTGTCGCTGGCGGCGGCCACCGGCATCTTCCTCTATGGCCTGACCGGGCCGTTTGCCGCGGCGCTGATGGAGCGGATCGGGCTGCGCCGCACCTTGCTTGCCGCGCTGCTCTTGATGTCGGGATCGACCGCGCTCAGCCTGTTGATGACCAAACCGTGGCATCTGCTCCTCACCTGGGGCGTGTTTTCCGGCGTCAGCTCGGGCGCCGTCGCCACCGTGCTCGGCGCGACCATCGTCAACCGCTGGTTCAAGACCAATCGCGGCTTGGTGATGGGGCTGATGTCGGCGTCCAGTGCCACCGGGCTGCTGGTCTTCCTGCCGCTGCTCGCCTCGCTCGCCCAGTCGGGCGGCTGGAAGCCGGTCGCCATCGCCATTGCCGTGGCCACCGCCTGCCTGGTGCCGCTGGTCTATATGCTGGTGCCGGAGCGCCCGGCGTCGATCGGCATGGTCCGCTATGGCGCCGATGCCGACGACGTGCCGCCGGTGCCGCCAGCCTCGCAAGGCAATTTCCTTTCGCATACATTGAGCACGCTGCGCCGCGCCGCCGGCACGCGCGTCTTCTGGTATCTGTTCGCCACCTTCTTCGTTTGCGGCTTCACCACCAACGGGTTGGTCGGCACGCATCTGATCGCCTTTTGCGGCGATATGGGCATCGGCGAAGTGCAGGCCGCAGGCCTGCTGTCGATGATGGGCATCTTCGACCTGATCGGCACGACGCTGTCGGGCTGGCTCACCGACCGTTTCGACCCGCGCAAGCTGCTCGGCGTCTATTACGGCATTCGCGGCCTGTCGCTGATCTATCTGCCCTATTCCGGCTTCTCGGCGACCAGCCTGATCATCTTCGCGGTGTTTTACGGACTGGACTGGATCGCCACGGTGCCGCCGACGCTCAGGCTTTCCAACGAGGCGTTCGGCGACCGCAGCGGGCCGATCGTCTTCGGCTGGATCGTCGCCGGCCATCAGGTTGGCGCCGCGACAGCGGCCTTCTTCGGCGGCACCATGCGCGAGCTGCAAGGCAATTACGAGCTTGCCTTCCTGATCGCCGGTATGACGGCAATAGCCGCCGCCTGCATCTCGCTGCTGATCAACACCAGCCGCCCGGCGTTTGATCCGGAACCGCAGGCGGCGTAGGGCGCAATCGGCCGTGCTAATCTCCCCCCTTGAGGGGGAGATGGCCGCGAAGCGGACAGAGGGGGTCGGTCCAACGGGGCTCGGCCCCTTATCGCAGGCGCAAGAGGTCGGTGCTCCATCCGAGACGACCCTCTCTGTCGCCTTCGGCGACATCTCCCCCTCGAGGGGGAGATTCGCCAGCCTGTTCACTGTTATCAAACCTTCATCGTTTCGAAATGTGCCTGAAACATTGAAGCTGGAGCTTGGCGGCGACGTTCAACGCCATCCAGGAGACAGCCATGAACAAGATTTCGATGACGCGGCGCGCTTTCGTCACGTCGGCCAGCGCCGTTGGCCTGGTCGGCGCCTCGGGCCTCGCCCTCCCCTATTACTCGCGCGCCAATCAGCGCCCGGCTTTCACCCATGGCATCCAGTCCGGCGACGTCGACGCCACCAGCGGCATGGTCTGGACACGCACCGACCGGCCGTCGCGCGTCATGTTCGAGGTGTCGCCGACCGAAAGCTTCACCAATGCCGTCCGCCTCGCGCCGCTCGATACCTCGCCGGCCAGCGATTATACGGTGAAGCGGCTGCTTACCGATCTCGCCTCCGACCAGGACATCTTCTACCGCATGGTCGCGGCCGATCTTGCCGACATCAACGCCGTTTCCGAGCCGGTCGTCGGCCGCTTCCGCACGGCACCTGCCTCGAAGCGCGACATTCGCTTTGCCTGGTCGGGCGACACCGCCGGCCAAGGTTGGGGCATCGACGAGACCGGCATGAAGACCTACGCCACCATTGCCAAGCACACGCCCGACTTCTTCCTGCATTCGGGCGATACGATCTATGCCGATGGTGCGATGAAGGACGAGGTCGACCTGCCCAACGGCGGCAAGTGGAAAAACAAAGTGCTGATCGACGAGAAGCGCAAGGTTGCCGAGACGCTGGACGAATACCGGGCGCAGTGGAAATACAACATGATGGACAGGCATGTGCTGGCGCTCAGCGCCATCTGTCCGACCTTCTATCAGTGGGATGACCACGAGGTGCTGAACAACTGGTCGGACTCGAAGGACCTGAGCGCCGACGATCGCTACACTGAAAAATCCATCCATGTGCTGGCGGCACGTGCGGCGCGCGCCTTCCACGAAATGACGACGATCCGTTACGAGCCGTCGGAGCCCGGCCGCGTCTACCGCAAGATCGCCTATGGTCCGCTGCTCGACGTGTTCTTCCTCGACATGCGTTCCTACCGCGGCCCCAACGGTCCGGATATGCAGGAGACGATGACGCCGCAATCGCGCATCCTCGGTGAACAGCAGATCAAGTGGCTGAAGCGTGAACTGGCGAATTCCAACGCAACCTGGAAAATCATCGCCGCCGACATGCCGCTCGGCCTCGTCGTCTGGAACGACGGCACCAAGAAGGTAGGGGCCGAGGCGGTCAGCAATGGCGACAATGGCCCGGCCAAAGGGCGTGAGCTGGAAATTGCCGACCTTCTTCGCTATATAAAGAATGCGGGTATCAGCAACACTGTCTGGCTCACCGCAGACGTGCATTATACAGCCGCGCATTACTACAATCCGGACAAGGCGCAGTTCCAGGACTTCGATCCGTTTTGGGAATTCGTTTCGGGTCCGATCCATTCCGGGACGTTCGGGCCTAATGGTTTCGATATGACATTCGGCCCGGAGCTGAAGTTCATAAAGGCACCAACTGCCGAACAGGGTCAAAACCTGGCGCCTTCGGCCGGCCTGCAGTTCTTCGGGCTCGTCGAGATCGATGGCGCCACCGAACAGTTGACGGTGCGGCTGATGGATCGCGACGACAGCGAACTCTACAAGGTCACGCTTGATCCGGTGCGGTCGGCGTGAGCGACGGCGCCACTACCCTCGGGCCAGCCCGAGGGTAGGAACGTATATCAATCGGGATAGCAGACGACGGGAATGTTGGGCCAGACGGCGCTGTCGCATCCGGCATTTTGCTGCCGCTGCTTGAAGGCGGCGCTGACCGGCCCGGTCACCACCGGATCGACGCCATCGGGAGCATCGGCAAAAAGCTGCTCCGCCGACGGCTTGTCGGACGGCAAAGCAGACCGCGTCTCCTTGAACGACGCCGCCGATTGCGCCGCGCCGGCCGCGAGGAGGACGGCGAGCGCGGTACATGCCAAAATCGGCCGGAGTTTGATGCCTATCTCGATCATGAAATTCGAACTGTCCGGACCATGAAAGGTTCCGCCTTGGTTAATAATTCCACTTCACACCAAGACATTTAAGATTTGGTGACTTTATTTGGTGGCTCGCCTCCTCTTTCGCAATTGCGAAAAACCCTGTATGAGCCGCCCAACCGAAAGAGGCAGCGCCTTTTGGCCTGCTGCCTGCAACGCTCCCGAGACCGAAACATGAAAATCCGCAATATCGCGATCATCGCGCACGTCGACCATGGAAAAACCACCCTCGTCGACCAGCTTCTGAAACAGTCCGGCTCGTTCCGCGACAACCAGCGCGTCGCTGAGCGCGCCATGGATTCGAACGACCTCGAAAAGGAACGCGGCATCACCATCCTGGCCAAGGCGACCTCGGTCGACTGGAAGGACACCCGCATCAACATCGTCGACACGCCCGGCCACGCCGACTTCGGCGGCGAGGTCGAGCGCATTCTGTCGATGGTGGATTCGGCCATCGTGCTGGTCGACGCCGCCGAGGGGCCGATGCCCCAGACCAAATTCGTGGTCGGCAAGGCACTCAAGGTTGGACTGAAGCCGATCGTCGTCATCAACAAGATCGACCGGCCAGATGCCCGCCACGTCGAAGTGGTGAACGAGGTGTTCGATCTTTTTGCAGCACTTGACGCTACCGACGAGCAGCTCGACTTCCCTATCCTTTACGGTTCAGGCCGCGACGGCTGGGTCTCGGAAAACCCCGAAGGTCCGAAGGACCAGGCTCTGGCGCCGCTGTTCGACCTCGTCATCAAGCACGTGCCGGCGCCGACCGTTCATCCCGGCCTATTCCGCATGATCGGCACCATCCTGGAAGCCAATCCTTTCCTCGGCCGCATCATCACCGGCCGTATCGAATCCGGCACGCTGAAATCCAACCAGGCGGTCAAGGTGCTGCACCATGACGGCACCCAGGTCGAAACCGGCCGAATCTCGAAAATCCTTGCTTTCCGCGGGCTCGAGCGCCAGCCCATTGACGAGGCGCAGGCGGGCGACATCGTCGCCATCGCCGGCCTGTCGAAAGGCACTGTCGCCGACACCTTCTGCGACCTGTCGGTGACCGAGCCGCTGCACGCGCAGCCGATCGATCCGCCGACTGTGACGATGTCTTTCCTCGTCAACGATTCGCCGCTGGCCGGTACCGAAGGCGACAAGGTGACCAGCCGCGTCATCCGCGACCGCCTGCTGCGCGAGGCCGAAGGCAATGTCGCGCTGAAGATCGAGGAATCACCTGACAAGGATTCGTTCTTCGTTTCCGGCCGCGGCGAATTGCAGCTGGCCGTGCTGATCGAGACGATGCGCCGCGAAGGTTTTGAGATCGCCGTGTCGCGGCCGCGCGTCGTCATGCAGAAGGGCGATAGCGGCGAATTGCTGGAGCCGGTCGAGGAAGTCGTCATCGACGTCGACGAGGAGCATGCCGGCGTCGTCGTGCAGAAGATGTCGGAGCGCAAGGCCGAGATGGTCGAGCTTCGCCCTTCGGGCGGCAATCGCCAGCGCATCGTCTTCCACGCACCGACGCGCGGGTTGATCGGCTACCAGTCGGAACTGTTGACCGACACGCGCGGCACCGCTGTGATGAACCGGCTGTTCCATGCCTATGAACCTTACAAGGGTGAGCTGCCGGGCCGTACCAACGGCGTGCTGATCTCCAACGAACAGGGTGAATCGGTGGCGTACGCCATGTGGAACCTGGAAGACCGTGGCCCGATGGTCATCGACCCGGGCGTCAAGGTCTATCAGGGCATGATCATCGGCATCCATTCCAGGGACAACGACCTCGAAGTCAACGTGCTCAAGGGCAAGAAGCTGACCAACATCCGCGCCGCCGGCAAGGACGAGGCGGTAAAGCTGACACCGCCGATCCGCATGACGCTGGAACGCGCGCTGGCCTGGATCCAGGACGACGAGCTGGTCGAAGTGACGCCGAAGACCATCCGCCTGCGCAAGCTCTATCTCGATCCGAATGAGCGCAAGCGTTTTGAGAAGTCGGCGAAAGTGGTCGGCGCGGCATAAAGGGCAATACCGCGCAATGAGCGGTAAACTCGTCACGGCTGTCATATACGACAATCGACCCGAGGCCGAAGTTTGCGTGTCGATGCTCGACGCGTATGGAATTTATGCTCTCGCGAATTATCTTCTCGACACGGGCAGGCTTGGCTTGATCCATGTGCAAGTCGCCGACTGCGATCTCGATGCGGCCAAGGGTTTGATTGGCTCGGCCTCCAAAGAGGGCGACTGACCCCTGGCCGTACGGATTCCCTGCCGTTGCCTCATTCACCTGCAGCCGAAATGATTTTGTCCCGGTCTGGTTCGCCAGACAGGTGGATCTGGATCGCCGTTCCCGCCCGCGCTGGCTTGCGCAAGGCTTTGGCTCCGTCCGGACCAACCACCAGCAATCGTTTCTCTTCCCAAACCTGAAGCCGCGATCGCGAGACACCGAGTTCGTTGGCGAGCAACCGGTCGAGCCGCAGCGCTGTCGGCATTTCGAGCCAGAGCTGAAGTTCGAGCGCGCTGGTATTTTCCGGTCTATCCCCGAGCGCCTGCTTATGAACGACGGCTTCGGGAAACTCCTCGACGCGCCCGATACTGCTTCGCAATGCGGCAACATCGAAGGCATGGCGCCGCGCCAGGACCGGATCGTTGCTTTCGAGCGCCTGCAATATTGTCGGTTCGATATCGCGGCGGCTGCAGCGCTCCAGAATGCCGAAATTCCAGGAATTGTCGCAGTCGATGCAGCGGTAGATCAACCAGGCGTCAATGCGCTTGCCGTTGGCATTGACCCGGAATTTGCCGCTGCAGCGATAGGCTTTCAGGCCGCCGCAGCGATTGCAGTTGAGGTGAGGTCGAGGTGCGGTCTTGGGTGTGATCGTCCAGCGGATACGCAGTATCGAAGGCATGCCGAAAAGCCCTTCCCGTCGGGAAGTTCGTCAGATCGGCGATATCGAGAACCCATGCGGGGACGGCGTGGCGAGAGACTGCGGCAGTTGGAAATCAGGTGTCGCGGGTGGTTATGCGCGACAGCGGTTCAGCAGTGCCAAACCGGTCTCGAACCGCCACCCGAGGAACACATGATGTGAAAATAGGCATCGCGACTGCGACGCCCTGCTCTGTGTTGGGGGAGTTGACGAGACCGGCGGTTACGAAGGCAAAGTGAAGCTCGAAATGATGTCGGGACGACATTTCTAACCGCGAGGTGCCTGGCCGACAAGCCTTCTTTCGGTGGACGCTACTGTCGTCGGACCAGTTGGGTTATCTTGAACGACCCAAACATTTCAAACGGGATCCGCGTCATGCATTTCACATCGCTTCTGATTTTTGCCGGCGCCCTGCTTGTTGCCGCCGGCTCGCCCGGCCCATCGATCGCCGCTCTTGTGGCGCGGGTCATCGTAAAAGGGTTTCGCGACGTGTTCCCGTTCCTGCTTGCGATGTGGATCGGCGAAGCGATCTGGCTGTCGCTGGCGGTGTTTGGCCTCGCCGTGGTGGCGCAGACGTTCCACTTTGCCTTTGTCGTCGTGAAGTGGGTCGGCGTCGCCTATCTCGGCTGGCTTGCCTGGAAGATGTGGACGGCACCGGTCGAGGCCAAGGAAGGCGCGCTGCCGCGCGAAGATTCGCCCGTCAGACTGTTCTTTGCCGGCATGGCCGTGACGCTCGGCAACCCCAAGATCATGATGTTCTATCTGGCGCTGCTGCCGACCATCATCGACCTCGGTTCGGTCAGCATGGTCGGCTGGATCGAATTGACGGCGACCATGGCAGTGGTCCTGGTCGCCATCGATTTGACATGGGTGCTCGCCGCATCGCAGGCGCGCAAGCTCTTGAGGAGCAAGCGGGCGATGAAAATCGCCAACCGCATCAGCGCCGGTACCATGGCCGGCGCTGCGGCGGCGATCGCCGCGCGGTCTTGAGCCGGCGCGTCAACCCATTTCGATTATCGGCGCAATCTCGACGCTGAAACCCGGGTCCGTCAGGATAGGACAATCCTTGGCCTTGCCGACGGCATCGTCGATGTCTTTCGCTTCGATGATGGTGTAACCGGCGGTCGGATTGCTGCCGCCATTGTTCTCGACCTTGCCGCCAGGCAGCAGGGTCTTCGACATGCCGACTGGATTGCCGCCGTCGACCACCGCTGAGCCAAGCTTGCCGTACCAGCCGTTCCAGGCATCCATCGCTGCCTTCCGTTCGGCCTCCTCGGTCGGCATCTTGCCCGAGCCGTGATAGACGTAGAGAAATTTCGCCATGTTCTCCTCCTCTGATCGGCGGCATCGAACCGGCATGCGGTCATGCCGCATGCCGATCATCGGACCAAACCGGCAAACAAGCAACGAGAATGCGAAGTAGCTAATATAATATGCCGTTGACTCGCAACGCCGGTGCCCTATCGCGCCATCGCATGGTATTCATCGTTCGGCCGCATATCGATTGCCGATGCCAGCCGGTTCGACATGTTGAAGAACGCCGCGGTCGAGGCGATGTCCCAGATGTCGCGGTCGGAAAAGCCGACTTGCCGCAACGCCGCCCGGTCCGCTTCGACGATCTTTGCCGGCTGCCCGGTCAGCTTCACCGCGAATTCGAGCATGGCGCGTTGCCTGTCCGACAGCTTGGCGGCGCGAAAATTCATCACCATCATCTCGCCGAAGGCTGGGTCGCCGGAAAGCTGGCGCACCGCCGCGCCATGCGCGGCCAGGCAATAGTAGCAATGGTTGACCGATGAGACGGCCACCGCGATCATCTCGCGCTCGAGTTTCGACAGGCCGGATTCACCCAGCATCAAATCATTGTACATGTCGGTGAAAGCGCGCAGCTTCTTCTCGTCGAAGGCATAGGCGAGCAGCACGTTGGGAACGAGGCCGAGCTTCTCCCGGCACTTGGTGAAATAGGCCTTGGTCGCGTCGCTCAGCTCCGCCGGTGCCAGGTCAAGCGCGGTGATTTTGTCCGTCATGGCGGATCTCTCCTCTTTTTCGCCAGGCTGCCGGTGAATTCCGACATTTCGTCGCAAGCCGTCAAACCTTTGTCGCCAAATACCCGTCATCTGTTAGCATACCCGCAAAAACATGTGACGGGAGGGACTCATGGCCAGCGTAAAGTCAGCGAGCCGGTTGAAAAAAGCCGGCCTGACGAGGGGTGAAGCCGCGGGTGGTGAAAAGCCCGGCAGGCTTGCCGACTACCTGCTGGCCCGAGCTCCGGCCGAAGATGTCGCCGCCTACGACGTCATCGATCTCGAACGCGCTGCCGAACTCGCCGGCCGCGCAGTGGCCAGGCACAAGAAGGACGACTGCGTCGTTGCCATAGACGTCGATTCCGGTGTCGTCCGCCAGGGCCGGCCGATGACGGTGATCACTGTCGTCAACGACAACATGCCGTTCCTGTTCGATTCCGTCCTCGGCGAGATTACAGAAAGCGCCGGCGAGCCGCTGCTGGTTACCCATCCAGTCATAGTCGTCAGGCACGGCAAGAACGGCGTCGAGGAAATCCTCGGCGATGGCGGTTATGCCAAGGGCGACCACAGCCATGACCGACTGAGCGTCATCCATGTCCATATCGGCCGCCTTTCGGCCGAGCAGGCCGAAGGCCTGGCCGCACGCCTGACGAAACTGCTCGGCCAGGTGCGAGCCGCCGTCACCGACTGGAAGCCGATGCTTGCCCGCCTCGACCAGGCGATCTCGGAATTCCGCTACTCGCCAGTGCCGCTCGACAAGGCCCATGTCACCGAGGCGATCGCCTTCCTCGAATGGCTGCGCGACGACAACTTCACCTTTCTCGGCATGCGCGAATTCAACTATACCGGCGGCGAGACGAGCGGCATGCTCGAGCGCGCCGAAAAGCCCGGCCTCGGCATCCTTTCCGATCCCGACGTGCTGGTGCTCAGACGCGGCACCGAAGCGGTGAGCACGACGCCGGAAATCCGCGCCTTCCTGCATGGGCCGGAACCGCTGATCGTCACCAAGGCCAACGCCAAGTCGTCGGTGCACCGCCGCATCTACCTCGACTACATCGGCGTCAAGACCTACACCGGCAAAGGCGTGCTTTCAGGCGAGCTCCGTATCGTCGGCCTGTTCACCTCGACTGCCTATACGCGCTCGGTGATGAAAATCCCCTATCTGCGCTCGAAGGCGGAAACCGTCATCGCCAAATCCGGCTTCAATCCAAGCGACCATTCCGGCAAGGCATTGATCAACGTGCTGGAGAGCTATCCACGCGACGAGCTGTTCCAGGTTCCGGTGCCGATCCTGCGCAAGCATGCCGAAGCCATACTGGGCTTGATCGAGCGGCCGCGCGTCAGGGCATTGGTGCGTGTCGACCAGTTCGACCGCTTCGTCTCCGTGCTCGTCTTCGTGCCGCGCGACCGCTACGACAGCGTCGTGCGCGAGAAGATCGGCACCTATCTGAAGACCGTCTTCGAAGGCCGGCTGTCCGCCTATTACCCGGCCTTCCCGGAAGGCGGGCTGGCGCGCGTCCATTTCATCATCGGCCGCTCCGGCGGCAAGACGCCGAAGGTCGAGCAGGCAACGATCGAGGCGGCGATCCGCGACATCGTACGGACTTGGGACGATGCCCTGCGCGAGACCGCGACCGAGACCGGCGCCGATGCGAGACTCACGGCCATCGCCTCGCGTTTTTCGGAAAGCTATCGCGACAGTTTTCGGCCGGGCGTGGCGCTGGCCGATGCCGGGCGCATCGCCAAGCTCGATGCGTCAAATCCGATCGCCATCGACTATTACCGTCACGCCGACCAGAAGCCGCATCAGGCGGCGCTGAAGATCTATCACCATGGCAGCCCGGTGGCGCTGTCGCGGCGCGTGCCCGTGCTGGAAAACATCGGTTTCCGCGTCATCAGCGAGCGCACTTTCGAGGTCGGCGACAATCAATCCGGCATGATCAATAGTGATCAGCCCGGCATGGTCTTCATCCACGACATGGAACTCGAGAACAGCTACGGCAGGCCGATCGACCTCGGCAATGGCGGCGCGCTGTTCGAGGATGCGTTCCTTTCCGTCTGGCGCGGTGATGTCGACAATGACGGCTATAACGGCCTTGCCCAGACCGCCGGCCTGTGGTCGGGCGAGATCACCGTCCTGCGCGCCTATGGCCGCTATCTGCAGCAGGCCGGCATCCCGCAGAGCCAGGATTTCATCGCCGCCGCGCTCAACCGTTATCCCGAGATCGCCCGCGACCTGCATGCGCTGTTTGTCGCCCGCCTCGGCGCGACGGCCGAGACGGAAGGCGTCGCTCAGGCCAAACATCTGAAAGCCAAGATCACGGATGCGCTGGAAGACGTTCCCAACATTGACGACGACACCATCATCCGCCGTTATCTGAACCTGATCGAAGCCTCGCTGCGCACCAATCATTTCGTTGCCGATACGAAACAGAAAGGCCAATCGCTGGCGATCAAGCTCGATTCGCAATCGGTCGACGGGCTGCCGGCGCCGCGGCCATGGCGGGAGATCTTCGTCTACGGCTCCGAGGTCGAGGGTGTGCATCTGCGCTTCGGCCCGGTCGCGCGCGGCGGCCTGCGCTGGTCGGACCGTGCGCAGGACTATCGCACCGAGGTGCTCGGCCTGGTCAAGGCACAGCAGGTCAAGAATGCGGTGATCGTGCCGGTTGGCGCCAAGGGCGGCTTCTACCCGAAAAAGCTGCCGATGAGCGCCGGGCGCGACGCAATTTTCGAGGCCGGCACGGCCGCCTACAAGAATTACGTTTCCAGCCTGTTGTCGATCACCGACAATATCGGGCTGGATGGCGTCATCCCGCCAGCCGGCGTCGTGCGGCGCGATCAGGATGATCCGTATTTCGTCGTCGCCGCGGACAAGGGCACGGCGACCTTCTCGGACATCGCCAACGCCATCAGCGAAAGGCACGGCTTCTGGCTCGACGACGCTTTCGCCAGCGGCGGTTCGGCCGGCTACGACCACAAGAAGATGGGCATCACCGCCAAGGGCGCCTGGGAAGCGGTCAAGCGGCATTTCCGCGAGATGAACCGCGACATCCAAACCACGCCGTTCACCGTCGTCGGCGTTGGCGACATGTCGGGCGACGTGTTCGGCAACGGCATGCTGCTGTCGGAGCAGACCCGGCTGATCGCCGCCTTCGATCATCGCGACATCTTCATCGATCCCGATCCCGACATGGCCGCTTCGATGGCCGAGCGCCGGCGTATGTTCGCTCTCGCTCGCTCAAGCTGGCAGGATTACGACAAGACGAAGCTGTCCGAAGGCGGCATCATCGTCTCGCGCAGCCAGAAGTCGATCACCTTGCCGGCCGCCGCGGCTGCAGCTATCGGCCTCGGCAAGACAACGGCCACGCCGGTCGAGATCATGAGTGCCATCCTCAAGGCGCCGGCAGATCTTTTGTGGTTCGGCGGCATCGGCACCTATGTCAGGGCATCGGGCGAGACCAACCAGGACGTCGGCGACCGTGCCAATGACGCGATCCGCATCACCGCACTCGACCTGCGTGCCAAGGTCATCGGTGAAGGCGCCAATCTCGGCGTCACACAGCGGGCGCGCATCGAATTCGGATTGACTGGCGGCCGCTGCAACTCAGATGCGATCGACAATTCGGGCGGCGTGAACTGCTCAGACGTCGAGGTCAACATCAAGATCGCGCTGGCTTCCGCCATGCGGAAAGGATCGCTGACGCGGCCGTCGCGCAACAAATTGCTGGCCGAAATGACCGACGAGGTCAGCGCCCTGGTGCTGTCCAACAATTACCAGCAGACGCTGGCGCTGTCCCTTGCTCGCAAGCGCGGCCTTGCCGACATTGCCCATCAGAGCCGCTTCATGGAGGCGCTCGAGGCGCGCGGGCTGCTCGACCGTGCCGTCGAGACGCTGCCGTCGCCGGCGGCTCTTGCCGAGCGCGAAGCGCGCGGCGAGCCGCTCACCCGGGCCGAGCTCGGCGTGCTGCTTGCCTATGCCAAGATCGTGCTGTTTTCCGATATCGTCGCCAGCGACGTGCCGGACGATCCGCATTTCGACCGCGACCTGATGGGTTACTTTCCCGACCGCATGGCAAAGAAATATGCGGCGGAAATCCACGGCCATCGCCTGCGCCGCGAGATCATCGCCCGTGCCGTCGCCAATGACCTGGTCAATCGCGGCGGCCCGTCCTTCGTCAACAGGCTGCAGGAAGCGACCGGGCGCAGTGCCGCCGATGTCGTGCGCACCTTCGCCGTGGTGCGGGATGGCTTTGCGCTGCCGGCGCTCTATCGCCAGATCGACGCGCTCGACAACCGGATCGACGGACAGATCCAGCTCGACCTCTATCAGGCGGTCAGCCGGCTGATCTATGTGACCAGCGGCTGGTACCTGAAGAACGATGCCGGCACCGCACCACTCGGGCAGCGGATCACCGAGTTGCAGGATGCGCGCAAGGTGCTGGAGCCGAAGCTCGTTGCGCTGTTGCCGGCCTTCTCGCGCGAGCGGATCGAGGAGCGGCGGCACAGCCTGTCGAAGGGCGGCGCGCCCGAGAGCCTGGCCGAGCAACTGGCGTTGACCGATGTGGCGGAACTCATCCCCGACATTGCGCTGACGGCGCGGACGGCAAATGCCGGCATCGTCGCTGCCGCCAAGGCGTTTTTTGCAGTCAGCGATGTCTTCCGCATACCGCGCGTCGAAGATGCGGCGCGCTCGATCACGCCCTCGGATTATTACGATCAACTGGCGCTTTCCCGCGCTACCGACACGATCGGCGCGGCCAGGCGCGGCATCGCGGTGGCGGCGCTGACCGGCCATGCCGAGGCGGCGGATCCGGTGTCGGCATGGTTGGAGGCCGGCGGCGAACGGGTCGGACGCATCCGCGAGCGGCTGCAGGCTCTGACCGAGGGCGGCGACATCACCGTGTCGCGGCTGTCGGTGGCGTCCGGCCTGATGAGCGATCTGACAGGGCTGTGAGACGTCTTCCATATTGCGCGGGATTGCCGGGAAGAACTGCGCTATTGAGCGAACGGCGCCCTGCGTTGGGGGGCGCCGGAGCATGATCCCAAAAAGTGACGATCGGCTTTTGGACAAGATCGTGCTCAACAACAAGACGGAGCATCATTCCGATTCGATCGGCATGGAGCAAGCTCCAGCGGAGGGGACATGGCTGAGATGGCAGTGCAGCGGGCATCGGGACGCGGCATCTGGGGATGGATGCTGTTCGACTGGGCGGCACAGCCGTTTTTCACGGTCGTTACCACCTTCATCTTCGGTCCTTATTTCGTCTCGCGCATGGCCAGCAATCCAGAGACCGGGCAAGCGGCCTGGGGCTACGGCATTGCCGCCGCCGGCGTCGTCATTGCCGTTTTGTCGCCGGTCCTCGGCTCGATCGCCGATCAGACCGGACCACGCAAACCGTGGATAGCCTTCTTCGCCGCGGTCAAGATCACCTGCCTCACCCTGCTGTGGTTCGCCGCGCCCGGCTCTAATCTTTTTCTGGTCGTGGTGTTGTTCTCGCTGGCGTCGGTCGCGGCGGAATTCTCGACTGTCTTCAACGATTCGATGATGCCCCGCCTGGTGCCGAAGAGCGACATCGGCAGGATCTCGAACATGGCCTGGGGACTCGGCTATCTCGGCGGCATGATCGCACTGATCTTCGTCGTTACCGTCATGGCCGGCTCGCCTGAAACCGGCAAGACCGTCGTTGGGCTCGACCCGATCTTCGGCCTCGACCCCAGGCTCGGCGAGGACGCGCGCGCCACCGGACCGTTGTCGGCGGCCTGGTATTTCCTGTTCATCCTGCCGATGTTCTTCTTCACGCCTGATGCGATCAAAGGCATTCCAATCGGGCCGGCGGTGCGCGAAGGCCTGTCGGAACTGAAGTCGACGCTGGCCGAAGTGCGCAAGCGCAGCGGCATTTTTCGCTTTCTCATCGCCCGCATGATCTATCAGGACGGCGTCAATGCACTGCTGGCGCTGGGCGGAACGTTTGCGGCGGCAATGTTCCATTGGTCGATTACCGAGATCGGCCTGTTCGGCATCATCCTCAACGTCGTTGCCATCGTCGGCTGCCTGGTTGCCGCACGCCTCGACACAGCACTGGGTTCCAAGACCATAGTGATGATTTCGCTGGTCATGCTAAGCATCGCTACGCTCGGCATCGTCTCGACCGGCCCGGGCTATACGCTGTTCGGCGCCTGGGTGATGCCCGGACTGGACGGCGGCGGATTGTTCGGCACGGCGGCGGAAAAAGCCTACATTTTCTACGGCCTGCTGATCGGGCTTGCTTTCGGGCCGGTGCAGGCATCGTCGCGCTCCTACATGGCGCGCAGCGTCTCCGCTGCCGAATCGGGCCGCTATTTCGGCATCTATGCGCTGGCCGGCCGGGCAACCAGTTTTGCCGCACCCTTCATGGTGGCCACGATCACCCTGGCCAGCGGCTCGGCGCGGCTCGGCATGGCGGCGATCGTGCTGTTCCTTGGCGCCGGCATGGCAATCCTGATCGGCACGCCCTATCCGGCGGATCGGCCGGCGGAGTGAGCTGCTCTTGCCTTCTCCCACAGCGGGGGTAACGCGTTCAATGCCGGAAATGCCTCACTCCGGTGAAGACCATGGCAATGCCGTGAGCGTCGGCGGCGGCGATGACATCGTCGTCGCGCATCGAGCCGCCGGGCTGGATAACGGCTGTGGCGCCGGCTTCGATTGCCGACAAAAGCCCATCCGCGAACGGGAAAAAGGCATCCGAGGCGACGACCGAGCCCCCGGTCAAGGGCTCCGTCAGGCCGGCAGCCTCGGCGGCGTCGAGCGCCTTGCGCGCCGCGATGCGCGAGGAATCGACCCGGCTCATCTGGCCAGCGCCGATGCCGACTGTAGCGCCATCCCTGGCATAGACGATGGCGTTCGACTTGACGTGCTTTGCCACGCGAAAAGCGAATTTCAGATCGGCCAATTCGGCCGGAGTCGGAGCGCGCCTGGTCACCACTTTCAGCTCGAGGTCATCCACCACCGCGTTGTCGCGGCCCTGAACCAGCAAACCGCCAGCAACCGATTTCAAGCCAAGGCCCGCCGCGCGCGGGTCGGGCAGGCCGCCGGTGACCAGCAGGCGTAGGTTCTTCTTGGCGGCAATGATGCGCACTGCTTCTTCGGACGCCTCCGGTGCGATGATCACTTCGGTAAAGGTCTTGACGATCTCTTCGGCGGTTCCGGCATCGAGGATGCGGTTCATGGCGACGATGCCGCCGAAGGCCGAGACCGGATCGCAGGCCAGCGCCTTGGCATAGGCCGCCTGCAGCGAAGCGTCCTCAGCGACGCCGCACGGGTTGGCGTGCTTGATGATGGCAATTGCTGCGGAGCGCGACGGGTCGAACTCGCCGACCAGCTCGAAGGCAGCGTCGGTGTCGTTGATGTTGTTGTAGGAAAGCTGCTTGCCCTGAAGCTGGCGCGCCGTGGCGACGCCCGGCCGCCTGTCGCCGTTGACATAGAAGCCGGCGCCCTGATGCGGGTTTTCGCCATAGCGCATCACCGACTGCAGCTTGCCGCCGAAGGCGCGCCATGTCGGATGCTCGATCTCAAGCGCCTCGGCGAACCATCCCGAGATCGCCGCATCGTAGGTGGCGGTGCGGGCAAAGGCCTTGGCTGCCAGCTTCTTGCGGAAATCCAGCGACAACGAGCCGAAATTCATCTCCAGCGCGTTGAGCACCGAGGCATAGTCATCGGGATCGGTGACGATGCCGACATAGGCGTGGTTCTTGGCCGAGGCACGGATCATCGCCGGGCCGCCGATGTCGATGTTCTCGACGATCGCCGCGTAGTCGGCGCCGGAGCGACGCACCTCTTCGAACGGATAGAGATTGGAGACGACGAGATCGATCGGCTCGATGCCGTGGTCGCGCATCGCTGCGGCGTGCTCGGGATCGTCGCGCACGCCAAGCAGTGCGCCATGCACCGACGGGTGCAGCGTCTTGACGCGGCCGTCCATGATCTCGGGAAAGCCGGTGAGCTCGGACACGTCGCGCACCGCCATGCCTGCCTCGGCAAGCGCCCTTGCGGTGCCGCCGGTCGAGACTAGCTCGACGCCGGCCGAAGCCAGCGCCCTGGCGAAATCGATCAGGCCGGTCTTATCAAAGACGGAAAGGAGCGCGCGACGGATGGGTACAAGGTCGGGCGCGGGAATGTTCTTGGCGGCGACGGCCATGGGCTGGCGGCCTTTCCAGTTCTGGTTGGAGAGCGTCCGCGGGCCGTAGCATATGAGGCCCGGAAATCAAGCCGCAAGACTTGATCAGTGTCTGCCGTTGCCACCGGCTTCAGCTTTTTCCGGACGGCCGGCGATGATGGTGCGCGTCAATTGCCAGTGGACCTCCGAAATTTCCGAGGCCTTGAACGCAAGCACGATCTGGCGGCTGCGGCGCGGGCCGCCAAGCCCTGCGAAATAGATCGATTCCTCGACCTCGGGCACCACTTCGGTAGAGGTAAACACCCAGGTGTCGGCATGGTCGGCGGCCAGCACCAGACGGTCATGCTCATCCTGGAGCAGGCTAATATCGGGATGGACATGGAAACGCACCGTGACGAAGTCACGGCCATTGTTGCGGATAGAAGCGCCGCCCGGGCGCAGGAAACGGTCCCTGCCGGCAAACACATTGCCTTCGGTCGATAATTTCAGCTCGCGCTCATGCAGGAAGCCGAAGCGCGCTGCATAGCCGTCATGGCGGGCGATGAAGCCCTGGCTGCCCTTCTGGTCGGTGCGCTTGCAAGGCACATGCTGCGGCCCGCCGATCAAAGGCGTGCCGAGCAGGTCGTTGACGCGCAAGGAGTGATTGAAGCGCGCCGACGACGTGTCGTTGATGGTGGCGGTCGAGTGGGCGGCGGTGGCGCGGGCAAGCGGCCGGAACTCGGCGGCGCCATAAGTGTCTATTCCGGCGTTGACGATATAGTGCTGGCGGCCCGACGACAATTCGAAGGCGAGGCATCCGGCGTGAGCGGCATTGGATACGTCGACAGGGGGCGGCGGGCCGGTATCGGCGATCACAGTGACACCGCCCATCGACAGGCGCTCATAACCCGAATGCGGCGCGTGCAGCAACGGTGCGCCGGCGGTGTCGTCGTGATGCAGGATGCTGGCGATACGGTCGTGAATGGTGGCGCCCATGCCGTTGAAGCGGGCGAGGCTGCCGTCCTGATGGCGAAAGAAGCGCAATGCCGGCAGCATCCGGTCGATGGCGCCGATCAGGGCGGCAGGCGGTGTCTCGGCCTGATTGGCGTATGTCTGGCGCAACGGCAGAAGGTCGGCGAGGATTTCAAGCACGGCCATCGGATTGCGCGAGATATGGCCGCCGTCAGGCAGGATCTGGCGGTCGAGCTCCTCGGCGAGATTGCGGGTAGCACCGCGTAGCGCCGAGGCCGGCGCCGGCAGCGACAAAGCGGCAAAGGCCAGCGCAATGCGGGCGCGCAGCCGGTCCTTGCCGTCCGGCATCTCGCGCACCATGGCGCGCAGATAGCGGATCTGGACGGCGAGCGATTTCAAGAACGCGCGGTAGAACGGAAATTCGGCGCCCTGCAACACGATCGAGGAATGCTGCAGCCAGGCAATGACACGCTTGGCCGTCGTGCCGGGCTCCCAGGCGACGCCGGAAATATGGCTGCCATGGATTGCAATCCAGTCGGAAACCAACGCCCGCGCGTTGGCGGCGGCTAGCTCGGTGCCGGCGGCACGCATATGCCGCAGCCAGCGAAAGCCATGCAGCGTTTTTTGCCAGCCGGGATTGGGCACGTCGATCTGGAAGGGCGATTTGCCGCCGGTCTCGACCAGATGCCCCGAAAGCGGATAGCGGCCGTAATAGATCTCGAGCGCGATCTGAGGATCGGCGAGCCGCAGGTCCGGTGGGGCGATCAGGACGCGCTCCGGCGTGCGGCCTGAGTAGCGCCAGCGATAGAGTGGCCCGGCGCGCAAGCGCCGGCGCGTCTTGCGCCAGAACTCCCTCGCGACAAGCGTCCACAGACGCGTCGTGTTACCGGCAGCGATTGCCAAAACCCCTCCTGATCGTCCTCACCCAGGCACAAGTTTATATGATTCAAGAACTTGTGCGAAGGCGAATTCCGCGGCAGTGGGGCCGTTCAGCCTGTTTTCCATGCCTCCTCGCCCCAAGAAGCCGGACGGCGCTTCAAGATCGGCCCTTAGCCGGCTCTGCGCATGCGGGCGGCGAAGAAGCCGTCCAGCCCGGAGCGGCCCGGCGAGCCTAGCTCCAGATCGGCAGGCGTGGTGCGCAACGTGCCTTGCGGCGTCAGAAACGGGTCGATGCCGGCGATCTCACCCGGCCGAAGCGGGTCGTCGACAATCTCCGCATTGCCGGCGAGAAAGTCGCGATAGAGCTCTTCGCCTTCCAGTGGATCGAGCGAACAGTTGGAAAAGACGATGCGTCCACCAGGCTTGACCAGGGTGACGGCGCGGGCAAGCAGCCGGCGTTGCAGGTTGGCCAGTTTTTCGACGTCGGCCGCCGTCTTCGTCCAGGGGACGTCGGGATGCCGCCGCACCGTGCCGGTCGAAGAGCAAGGTGCGTCGAGGAGGACCGCATCGAAGAGGTCCTTCGGCTCGTATTTGAGCAGATCGGCCTGGACGATCTCGGCGGCCAGACCGAGCCGTTCGAGGTTCTGCGTCAGCCGTGCCAGCCGCGTTTTGGACATGTCGAGCGCGGTGACGTGGGCGTCGGCGAGGATCAGCTGGGCGGTCTTGCCGCCCGGCGCGGCACAGAGGTCGGCGATTCGCAAACCATTGATGTCGCCGAACAGCCGGGCCGGCAGGCTGGCCGCTGCATCCTGAACCCACCAGGCGCCTTCCCCAAAGCCGGGCAGTTCGGTCACGGAAGCGCTGAGCTTTTCCACCCGCACCGTGCCGGTCGGCAGGACAAAGCCGCCGAGCCGTTCGGCCCACAGCGCCGGGTCCGACTTGACCGAGAAATCGACCGGTGCCTCATGGCGATGGGCGAGCAGTATCTGCCTGGCCTTGTCGAGGCCGTAGACTGTTTTCAAACGGTCGGAAAACCATTTTGGCGCCTCGTCGGTAGCGGCAAGTGCTGCGGCGAGCTCGTCCTGCTTGGCCCGCGCCAGCGTGCGCAGCACGCCGTTGACGAGGCCGGAAAAGCGCGCCGTGCGCGGATCGGACTTGGCGTGTGTCACGGCGAGGTCGACGGCGGCGCTGTCGGGAACATCGAGGAACAGGATCTGCGCTGCCGCCACATGCAAAATGTGCGAAAGCGCCGTGGCGTTGGGCGGTAGCGGCTTTTCCAGGCGACGGGCCAAAAGGCCTGATATGGTCATGCGGTAGCGCAGGGCGGTGACCAGAATGGCGCGCACCAAAGCGCGGTCGCGCAGGTCGAGCGCCTTGTATTGTGGATGACCGTTCTCATGGTCGGTCAGCCCGTCGAGCGGCGTCCTCGCGTCGATGACGGCGGCAAGCAGCCGCGCGGCTGCCTTGCGCGCGGCGAGACCGGCTACGGCCTCGCCGCTCGAATTGTGTTCACGATCGCCTGAAATTCCGTGCCGGCGCTTCGCTGAACTCACGACCACGGACCTTTGGGGCCGGTCGGATTGCGTCCCCAGGGATTGGGTCTCGGCTTGGCCGGCTCAGCCGGCCTCTCGGGCCGCGCGGCCCTGTCCCACGGACCAGACGGCTGCCCGGTCCCTTCCGGCGCCGGCCTTGGCGTCGCGGCCGCTTCGGGTGCGCCGGCCATTTCGCTCGCCATCCTCTGCAACGCGGCGATGCGGTTTTCTGTGCTCGGGTGAGTGGAAAACAAACTGTCCATACGCTCGCCGGAAAGAGGATTGATGATGAAGAGATGGGCGGTTGCCGGATTGCGCTCGGCATCCGGGTTGCGGATGCGTTCGGCGCCCCGCGCGATCTTGTCAAGCGCCGAGGCGAGCCACAGCGGGTGTCCACAGATTTCGGCACCGCGCCGGTCGGCCTCATATTCGCGGGTGCGGCTCACCGCCATCTGCACGATCATGGCGGCCAAAGGCGCGACGATCATTGCCACCAGCACGCCGACGATGCCGAAGGAATTGTTGTTGTCGCGGTTGCCGCCGAAAAAGAAGGCGAAATTGCCGAGCATCGAAATTGCGCCGGCAAAGGTGGCGACGATCGTCATGGTCAGCGTATCGCGGTGCTGCACATGGGCGAGCTCGTGCGCCATCACCGCCGCGACTTCTTCATGCGATAGCCGCTCGAGCAGGCCGGTGCTGGCGGCGACAGCGGCATTTTGCGGATTGCGGCCGGTGGCGAAGGCATTGGGCTGCGGATTGTCGATGAGATAGGTTCTCGGCATCGGCAGGCCGGCACGTTGCGCGAGACCCTGCACGATGGCGTAATATTCAGGCGCGTTGCGTTCGTCGACTTCGATCGCACGGTGCATCGACAGCACCATCTTGTCGGCGTTCCAATAGCTGAACAAATTGGTGCCGGCGGCGATCAGCAAGGCGATCATCATGCCGCCGGATCCGCCGACCAGATAGCCGACGCCCATGAACAGGGCCGTCATTGCGGCCAAAAGCATGGCGGTGCGAAGGGTGTTCATCGTCTGCTCCATTTGGGCCCAACAAAGGGGTCGATCCTTGTGGGCCCATCGCTATATGATGGGAAACAGCGGTTCCCGTTTCAATCGGGGCCTGTTTCAATCTAGCGGAAGATCGCATGATCGACAAAACCAGCCAAACGCATGCTAACGGCTCGCCGCAAAAGCCGCTGACCCCGGCAGCCAGGCGCGCCTTGGTCGAGGCCGAGGCCCGGCGGGAGAAATATCGCGAGCAGGAAGCCACGCTGCCGAGGGAGATCGGCGGGCGCGGCGGCAAGGAGCCTGGCCGCTATGGCGACTGGGAGGTCAAGGGCCTGACCAGCGACTTTTAGCGCAAGCAGGATGCTAGTTAAGCAGGCTGTGCGGTCCGTTCCGCTTCGATGGCAATCCAGCCGTTGTCATCGACAGCGATGCCGATCGCGCCATAGCCGGTGATGGCGGCATGCGGCGTCTGCAACGGATGCCGGTGCGTGGCGCTGATCACCACGATTGCAGCGCCCGCGGCTTCGGCTGCCGCTATGCCGGCCGGCGCGTCCTCGAAGACGAGGCAGTCGCGCACATCGACGCCGAGCCGTGCGGCCGCCAGCCGGAAGCAGTCGGGTGCCGGCTTGCCGCGAGCCACGTCCTCCGCCGCGACGATCACGGCGGGAGCCGGAATGCCGGCGGCCTGCAGGCGCAGCAAGGCAAGTTCGCGCGGTGCCGAAGTGGCGATCGCCCAGCTTCCAGGCGGCAGCGACGCCAAGAAGGCCGCGGCGCCGGCAATCGGGCGAATGCCCTCGACATCGGCCGCCTCGGCCTGCAAAAGCGATTCGGCTTCGCGGGCAGGATCGACGCCTGGGAGCGCCAGCCGGCCGATGGTCTCGATCGCCCGCACGCCGTGGATGGTCGGCAGGAATGCGGCGACGTCAAGACCTTGCCGATGCGCCCACGCTGCCCAGACCCTTTCCGCCGCGGCGATCGAATTGAGAATCGTGCCGTCCATATCGAACAGGAAGGCCGCGAATTTTCTGCCTGCGAACATCGGTTTCCCGGGGTCATCTTGGAGGAATTATTTCGAAAGACGCGTGTCGATCGACCGTAACGTTGCCGCGTCCGTATGGGAAGTCGCGAGGCGTCGTTTTTGACGACCACAAGGAACCGCCGCACACTCTCCTGCGTTGACCAGCACTATCTTCCATGACGATCGTAGGGGGACGGCGATGCTGATCAGGCTCGGCTATGAAATTGCCATTGAATGCGCTGCAGCCACGCCGATTGTTTCGCTGCTCGAGATCCATCGGGATCGCCAGGCCGACATCAAGCGGCAGACGCGCGTGCTGACGTCGCCGTCGGTTCCGACCAGGGTCTACCACGATCTTTTCGGCAATAGCTGCCGCCGCTTCACGGCGCCGGCCGGAAGCTTTCGCATCCTTTATGACGCGGTGGTCGAGGACAGCGGCGAGATGGACGAAGTCAACACGCTGGCCGGGGAAGTCCCGGTTGCCGAATTGCCGGACGAGGTGCTCGGCTATCTGCTCGGCAGCCGTTACTGCGAGACCGACGATCTCGGCGACCTGGCCTGGCAACTTTTCGGCCAGCTTCCGCCGGGCTGGGCGCGGGTGCAGGCGATCGTCGACTATGTCCACAACCGCCTGTCCTTCGGCTACGGCTATGCGCGCTCGACCCGCACGGCGGCGCAGGCGCATGAGGAGCGCGTCGGCGTCTGCCGCGACTTTGCCCATCTGGCGATCACGCTCTGCCGCTGCATGAACATCCCGGCCCGCTACGTGAACGGCTATCTCGGCGATATCGGCGTGCCCGCCGATCCGGCGCCGATGGATTTCTCGGCCTGGGTGGAAGTGTTCCTCGATGGCAGATGGTACACCTTCGATCCTCGCCACAATGTGCCGAGGATCGGCCGCGTCGTCATAGCCCGCGGCCGCGACGCCACCGACGTGCCGCTGCTGCACAGTTTCGGCCCGCATCGGCTCAGCCTGTTCAAGGTCTGGACCCACGAGCAGGAAGGCAATCTGTTCAAGCCGCCCTATCGCGGCGTCGACAAGACCGTCAGCGCACGGATGCTGGCCTGATCTTCGGACACATTCGCAGTCCGGATTTCCACCTGCCGCCACTGCGGCAGCACTGATCCTGTTCGATACATCTCGTCTGTACCGGATTGGGACGCAGTCCAGCCGTCTCGAATTGCGAGCCCGAATCTTGGTAAGCGCTTTTTGAACAAAGCCGTGCCGACGCGGCTTTCGTTTACCCGCTGTTTACCTTGTCGCCGCTCGAAACCGTTTGGAAACAATGGCCTGAGCGGGGGCCGCTCGCTTTCCCGCGCCCGGCGGCGCGATCCGGCCGGATTCCTGCAATGCGCGTTCGGACAGCTGCAGGCTGTAGCGAATGGAGGCGGAAGGGATGCGGCGTTTCGGGGGTCTTGTTCAGGCGATCGGCGGCTTTGCCGGGGATCGCAGCGGAAATTTCGCGGTCCTGTTTGGTATAATCGGCTCAGTACTGGCGCTGAGTGTCGGCTTTGCCGTCAACGTGTCCCAACTCTACAATGTAAAATCGAGCCTGCAAGGCGTGGTCGATGCAGCGGTCACCTCGACGGCCCGCGACCTGACAACCGGCGTCATCAGCGAGGCCGACGCCAGCAAATCGGTGCAGGCCTTTCTCGATGCCAACAGCACGGCGGGTATCCTCCAGGACAACCAGATCGTCCTCGACAATCTGGTTGTCGACAGGACAGCCAAGACTGTCCAGGCGGACGTCCATGTCAACGTCAACTACTATTTCCCGCTTTTCAGCACGGTTGGCATGCAACGCGTTCCCGCATCGACGACGGCTCTCTATTCGGACAAGCAGATCGAAGTCGCGATGATGCTCGATGTGACCGGCTCGATGGCAGGCCAGAAAATCATCGATCTGCGGACGGCTGCGGCGAATGCCGTCGACAGTTTTCTGGGCGGTCAGGACACCTCCAAACCGCGCGTGCGGGTTGCCATCGTGCCTTATGCCAATTCGGTGAATGCCGGTACACTTGCCGCCAGCAGCGTCTATGTGGAAACCACCGCCAGCCAACGCAAACAGGCGCCGGCCAATGACGCTGTGCAGTATGTCTCGGGGCTCATCCGTCCTGACAATTGCGCCACCGAACGCAAGGGGACCTACCAATATTCGGACGCAGGCCCCGACGCCAGCATGGTCAACCGCGACTACCTGCTGTCGTCCTTCGCCTGGCAAACCGGCACCGCCGCCTGCCCGGCCGCCACGCTGATGCCGCTGACGGCGGATGCGACGGCGCTCAAGACTGTCATCAAGAATTTCGTCGCCTCCGGCGGCACTGCCGGCCATATCGGCGTGCAGTGGACCTGGTACATGCTCTCGGAGAACTGGGGGGGCATCATGAGGACTTCGCAGCAGCCGGCCAAGATGGATCCAAGAAAGGTCGCCAAAATCGCGATCCTGATGACCGACGGCGAATTCAACCTGTCCTACTTCGATGCGAGCACGGTGAGCGACGTCTACAATGACGCCGGCAAGGAGCCGACCCGCACGGCCGCCAAGAAACTTTGCGCTGCCATGCGCGACAACGGCATCGAGATCTTCACTATTGGGTTCGACCTAAACGAAACGAATGCCAAGGCCACGCTCCAGGATTGCGCGAGCCCGGACACCGCCAAGATCAAGCACTTCTACCAAGCTGCCAATGGAACCGAACTCAACCAGGCTTTCCAGGACATAGCGCGCAACGTCGAGATGTTGACCGTAACCAAATAAGGGACAACAGCCCAAAAAGGAAAAGGCCGCCGCTTCTCGCGAAGTCGGCGGCCTTCCGTGTTTCCGTCCATGGCGCGGCTCCTGGCGGCGACGGTTGGTCGCCAGCCGCGCATCTCGCGCCTTAACGGGAAGACTGCTTCCCGAAAGTGCGATCCGCTGAGGCCACGTTCTGGAAAACGAAATCACTCGACATCGGATCACCTCCTTTCGATTTGTTGAACACTCCCCCATGATGGGGTGTCATCCGGCAAATGGCAAGGCGCGGCACCCGAAAATCCTGAACAAGCCTGCTTGTGCACTCGGGCGGCTTGCGGCCGGCCGATCGGGCAGGCAAGATCGAGCCGCTATTGTTCCGGGCCACTATTTTGCCGGGTAAGGGAGGACGGGGATGGAGGCAGCCGAGAGAGCGGCCCGGATTGTTCGGACGGTCATCGAGACGCTGAAGCCGGGTTTTGCGGTGAGGCTGTGGACAGGCGAGCGGATCGGCCCGGCTGCCGGCCCGGTGCTCACCATCAACGACCAGGACATCGTCTGGCAGATCGTACGTCGGCCCTCTTTATCGACGCTGATCGAGATGTGGATTGCCAAGGCGGTCGACGTCGAAGACGGATCGCTGTTCGATTTCTACGCCTTGCCCACGCACGGCAAGCTCAGGACGAAGCTCAAGACATTGCCGAAGCTGGCGATCCTGCGCGACCTGCCGGCGGTGCTGTTTTCGCGAAAACAGATGACGACGCGAACCGATCTTTCCGGCCGCAATCCTTTCGTCAGCGGTTCGAGCAAGGAGGCGATCCAGCATCATTACGACATTTCCAACGCATTCTACCGGCTCTTCCTCGACGAGCGCATGGTCTATAGCTGCGGCTACTTCAAGGATTTCGCCAACGATATCGATCAGGCCCAGAGAGACAAGCTCGACCATATCTGCCGCAAGCTTCGGCTGAAGCCCGGCGATAGATTGCTCGACATCGGCTGCGGCTGGGGAGCGATGCTCATCCATGCGGTGAAGAATTATGGCGTCGTCGGCCACGGCGTCTCGCTATCGGAAGCACAGACCGAGCTCGCCCGTGAACGCATCCGCGCCGAGGGGCTGGAGGACCGCATCACCATCGAGATAAAGTCCTATGCCGAGCTGTCCGGCTCCTTCGACAAGATCTCGTCGATCGGCATGTTCGAGCATCTGGGGCTTGCCAACCATGCGGCCTATTTCTCGAGGATCCATCGCCTGCTCAAGCCGGGCGGCATCTATCTGCACCACGCCATCACCCGGCGCGACAAGGGCAGCTTGAAGAAGACGCTGCGCAAGGGGCCGGAATTCAAGGCGCTGATCAAATACATTTTTCCGGGCGGCGAACTCGACACGATCGGCATGACGCTCGGCAATCTCGAGGCGCACGGCTTCCTCGTCTACGACGTCGAAAATTTGCGCGAGCACTATGCGCGCACCTGCAGGCTATGGGCCGAGCGCCTCCACGCACGCTTCGATGAAGCTATCGCCGAGGTCGGCGAAGCCAAGGCGCGGCTCTGGCTGCTTTATCTCACCGGCTGCTCGATTACCTTCGAACGCGCCTCGGCGCAGGTTTTCCAGACCGTTGTCACTAGGCGCGCGCGTGGGCCGAGCGGCCTGCCGCCGACGCGGGCGGATTTGTACCGATAGCTACAGGAGGCGCATCGTGGCGCCGATCTCGACGCGGGCCGGTCGATCGACGGTGCAGTAGACGCCGAGGTTATGGGCGTTGTGGCGGACCAGGCTGCGCAGGATTGCCGGGTTGTGGTCGAACCCGTTCTGGCCAATGATGGTGAAGCCGCAGCGACGGCACGGCTCGGAGATGGTCAGGAGCAGGTCGCCGATTGCCAGCTTGCACCCGATCCATTCCGTCTCGGGAAACGACCCCTCGACCTCTGGCATATCGACGACGATGTTGGAGCGGAAGCGGCGCGCGTCGGCGGCGCCCTCTGGATGCAGCACTTTCAAACGCGCCAGTGAGGCGGTGGTCAGCAGATGAATAGGGGTTTTGACGTAGCGTTCCGTCAGCAGGGGGCCGAGGTAATCCGGAGCCGCATTTTCCCGGCGGAACGGCCGGATGGAAGCCGCAAAGCCGAGATACGCGGAAACCGCGCGATCACTTTGCGCGCCAGGTGCCGAAAGCCAGCGTCCGTCGGGGATGGCGACCTCCAGCCTGCCGGCCTGCGACAGCCGGGTGCGGATGCGGGGCACCTTGTGCCATTTCGCTTCGCGGTCGGGCCGCGCGATTTCATCGGTCGAGGTATCGACAAGACCAAACAGGCGGTCGCCTTCGACGGTATACCAGTCGACGGAGATCGCCTCCTGAAACTCGCCGGCGAGCGAGCTCGCGGGATAGCGCCAAAGCTCGGTGACGGCGCCCAATGCGGGTTGCATCAGCCCTTCTTGTTTTGCCGGTTGGCGATCAGGTCGTCGACGACTGCCGGGTCGGCGAGCGTCGAGGTGTCGCCGAGCGCGGCAAAATCATCCTCGGCGATCTTGCGCAGGATGCGCCGCATGATCTTGCCGGAACGGGTCTTCGGCAGGCCGGGCGCGAACTGGATCTTGTCGGGCGAAGCGATGGCGCCGATCTCCTTGCGGACATGGGCGACGAGCTCCTGGCGCAATTCCTCGCTTGGCGTCTCGCCGGCCATCAGCGTGACATAGCAGTAGATGCCCTGGCCCTTGATATCGTGCGGGTAGCCGACGACGGCGGCCTCCGAGACCTTCTCATGCGAAACCAGCGCCGATTCGACCTCGGCGGTGCCCATGCGGTGGCCGGAGACGTTGATGACGTCATCGACGCGGCCGGTGATCCAGTAGTAGCCGTCAGCATCGCGGCGGCAGCCGTCGCCGGTGAAGTACCTGCCCTTGTAGGTCGAGAAATAGGTCTGCACGAAGCGGTCGTGATCGCCATAGACGGTGCGCATCTGGCCCGGCCATGAGTCGGCAATGCAAAGATTGCCGCTGGCTTCGCCTTCCAGTACCTTGCCGTCGGCGTCGACCAGCTGCGGCTTGACGCCAAAGAAGGGCCGCGTCGCCGAA
This sequence comes from Mesorhizobium sp. M0018, assembly GCF_040323955.1. Lineage (NCBI taxonomy): Bacteria > Pseudomonadati > Pseudomonadota > Alphaproteobacteria > Hyphomicrobiales > Phyllobacteriaceae > Mesorhizobium > Mesorhizobium sp. M0018. The sequence goes on from NZ_JAMYVL010000009.1 coordinate 199,656, forward strand.
CCCGCCTTGAGGTGGGTGGCGCCCGGAACCGGCGTGATCATGATGCCGCCGGTCTCGGTCTGCCACCAGGTGTCGACGATCGGCACCTTGCCGTTGCCGACGACGTTGAAATACCACTCCCAGGCTTCCGGATTGATCGGCTCGCCGACGGTGCCGAGCACGCGCAGCGACTTGCGCGACGTTTTGGTGACATGGGCATCGCCGGCGCCCATCAGCGCGCGCAGCGCCGTCGGCGCCGTGTAGAAGATGTTGACCTTGTGCTTGTCGATCACGTCCCAGAAACGCGACTGCGACGGGTAGTTCGGCACGCCTTCAAACATCAGCGTGGTGGCGCCGTTGGCGAGCGGCCCGTAGACGATATAGCTGTGGCCGGTGACCCAGCCGACATCGGCGGTGCACCAGTAGATATCGCCGTCATGATAGTCGAAGACATATTGGTGGGTCATCGAGACATAGACGAGATAGCCGGCGGTGGTGTGCAGCACGCCCTTCGGCTTGCCGGTCGAGCCGGATGTGTAGAGGATGAACAGCGGGTCCTCGGCGTTCATCTTCTCGGGCTTGCATTCGGCCTTAACCGTGGCGACCTCGTCATGGTACCAGACGTCGCGCCCGGCGGCCCAGCCGGTCTTGCCGCCGGTGCGGCGCACGACCAAGACCTTTTCGACTTTCGTTCCGGCCTTGGCGGCGATCTCGATCGCCTTGTCGGTGTTCTCCTTCAGCGGGATAGTCTTGCCGCCGCGCAGGCCTTCGTCGGCGGTGATGACGAAGGTCGACTTGCAGTCGTCGATGCGTCCGGCCAGCGCATCCGGCGAAAAGCCGCCGAAGACAACCGAATGAATGGCGCCGATGCGCGTGCAGGCGAGCATCGCATAAGCGGCCTCCGGGATCATCGGCATGTAGATGGTGACGCGGTCGCCCTTCTTGACGCCGTGCTTCTTCATCACATTGGCGAGGCGGCAGACACGTGCGTGAAGTTCGTTATAGGTGATCTTCCTGTCGTCGTAGGGATTGTCGCCTTCCCAGATGATGGCGGTCTGTTCGCCGCGCTTCTTCAGATGCCGGTCGATGCAGTTCCACGAAACGTTTGTCTGGCCATCCTCGAACCATTTGATAGAAACCTTGCCGTCGAAGGACGTGTTCTTGACCTTGCTGTAGGGCTTGAACCAGTCGATGCGCTTGCCGTGCTTGCCCCAGAACTTGTCCGGGTTCTTGACGCTGTCGGCGTACCATTTCAGGTAGGTGTCATTGTCAATCAGCGCGTTCTTCTTCCACGCCGGCTGGACGCGATGGACATGAACATCGGACATTTCTTCGCCTTCCTCCCCAAAACCAAACCGCCGGCTTGACCGCCGGCAGGATCGCGGCGATGCGGCCGCGAATTCGCGCGCATTATTAACAGTTCGGCGGTGACGGCAACATTAGACGTTGGATTCGCGCGGCGGGATGCCGCAGGTGCCTTGCCGGGCGGTGTCAGCACTCTCGTGAGGCGGCTGCTAAGCGCATGTTTTTGCGGGAGGAATCTGGTTTGATCGCAGAAATATCAATAGACGAATAAGCAAATGGGGTGCACAATTTCAGGCTGGGAGGAAGGAGAATCAACCAGGGGACCGGCAATGCGCGACCATTCAGAAATGGACCTGATGCTCAAGGGCTATGGCTTGACCACGGCCAAGATTTTTTATCACTTCCCAGATCATCCGCATCTGCTGCAGAGCTTCATCTGGCAGGATTACGACATCGCCCCGAAATTTCCCGTGCTGATCCGCTTCATCGAGTTCTGGAAGGCCAAGCTCGAAGGCCCGCTGCATTCGGTCAGCTACACGCACCAGAAGCTGATCGCGCCGAACGAATGGCGCAAGGTCGACGGCGAGTTCGTTCTGCATTAGCCGGGCGGGCGGCAGTCTGGGAGCCGCCGCCCAGCTTTTGGAGCGTCAGACTGCGGGCGGGTTCAGCCGGGCAAAACCCTCCTGCCGGCGATAGGGAAAATACGGATAGGGTGCGGTGACCTCACTTGCCGTGTCGAGCTTCTTCATCTGCTCGGCTGTCAAGGACCAGCCGACGGCGCCGAGATTCTGGCGCAACTGCTCCTCGTTGCGCGCGCCAATGATGACGGAGGCGACGGTCGGCCGCTGCAGCAGCCAATTGATGGCGATCTGCGGTATGGTCTTGCCGGTTTCCTCGGCGACAACATCAAGCGCGTCGACGACCCGATAGAGATGCTCATCCTCGACGGGCGGTCCGAAGCTTGCCGTGTCGTGCAGCCGGCTTTTCTCAGGCAGCTTCTGGCCACGGCGGATCTTGCCGGTCAGGCGGCCCCAGCCGAGTGGGCTCCACACCAGCGCACCGACGCCCTGGTCGAGGCCGAGCGGCATCAACTCCCATTCATAATCGCGTCCGACCAGCGAGTAATAGACCTGATGGGCGACGTATCGGGGATAGCCATGTCTATCCGCCAGGCCGAACGACTTCATCACTTGCCAGCCGGAAAAATTGGAGACGCCGACATAACGCAGCTTGCCGGCGCGCACGAGACTGTCCAGCGTCGACAGCACCTCCTCGATCGGTGTTGCGGCGTCGAAGGCGTGCAGTTGCAGCAGGTCGATGTAATCGGTGCCAAGACACTTCAGCGCGTCTTCGACGGCCTTGATCAGGCGTGAACGTGACGAGCCGGCATCGTTGGGACCGTCGCCCATCGGCAGCGAGGTCTTGGTCGAGATCAGCACGGCGTCGCGGCGGCCCTTGATGGCAGCGCCGAGCACTTGTTCGGAAGCGCCATTCGAATAGACATCGGCGGTGTCGAACAGGTTGACGCCGGCCTCAAGGCAGATGTCGACCAGCCGCCGTGCTTCCGCCGCATCGCTGTTGCCCCAGGCACCGAACAGCGGGCCTGAACCGCCGAAGGTTCCAGCGCCGAACGAGAGCACCGGGACCTTCAGGCCTGATGCGCCAAGATTTCGATAATCCATGGGTTTGCTCCTTGTGGAAGGATGGCTGTTTCAAAGATTGGCTGAGGTTTGCGTTCTATGACCGCGCGATTTCCGGTGTAGCGAGGACAGGATCTCGGTCGAGACGCAGCGCAAACGCCGCCACGGCAAGCGCTGAAAGTGGCAACAGCGCCGCGACCCAGGTGACGGCACCGAGGCCGGGACCATGGGCGATGACCACGCCGCCGAGCCAGGCGCCGGCCGCATTGCCGAGGTTGAAGGCGGCGATGTTGAAGGATGAAGCTAGGCTCTGGCCGGCGCCTTGCGCCTTCTGCAACACCCATAACTGTAGCGGCGCGACGGTGGCGAAGGCGGCGGCGCCGAGCAGGCCGACATAGATAACGGCCATGACCTGGCTGTGCAGGGCGAAGGTCATGGTGCCGAGCACCAGCGCCAGCACGACGAGACTGCCGAGAACGGACGGTACCAGCCAGCGATCGGCGAACTTGCCGCCGGCGAGGTTGCCGGCGATGAGGCCGCCGCCGAAGACCAGCAGGATCGGCGACACCGCTGTCTCGTCAAAACCGGTGATCTCGGTCAGCAACGGGGCGATGTAGGTGAAGACGGCGAAGACGCCGGCATAGCCAAGCACGGTGGTGGCAAAGCCAAGCAGGACCGGCGCGCGGCCGAGCAAGGCGAGATCGGCGCGCAAATTGCTCTTCTCAGGCTCTGTTCGGCTGCGCGGCACCAGCAGCAGAATGATGGTAAAGGCGGCGATGCCGACCAGGGTCACCGCCCAGAAGGTCGCGCGCCAGCCGAAGGCTTGGCCGAGCCATGTGCCGAAGGGCACGCCGAGGATGTTGGCGATGGTCAGGCCGGTGAACATCAGGGCGATCGCCGAGGCTTTCTTGTTGGGCGCCACCAGTCCGGTCGCCACGACCGAGCCGACGCCGAAGAAGGTACCGTGGGCGAAGGCGGTCAGTACGCGCGCACCCATCAGCGTCCAGTAGTCTGGGGCAAGCGCACAAGCGAGGTTGCCCAGCGTGAAGATCGCCATCAGCGCCAGAAGCACGGTCTTGCGCGGCCAACGGCCGGTCGCGATCGTCAGCAGCGGCGCGCCGATGACGACGCCCAGCGCATAGCCAGAAATCAGCTGGCCGGAAGCTGAGATCGAGACGCCGAGATCGGTGCTGACGTCGAGCAGCAGGCCCATGATGACGAATTCGGTGACGCCGATGCCAAAGGCACCGGCGGCAAGAGCGTAAAGAGCAAGGGGCATGGCGGTTCCCACTTCGATGACGACCAGTTTTGACGACGGGCGCCGTGTCCTCCCACGCCCCGATCCGGAAGATCGTGCCGCGATGTGCTGTGAACCAGCCTTGCATCGGGCACATCGTCTGTGAAATAGATTCACCAATGGCCAGGCCCGACATCAATCGCTCCGGCGAGATCGAAGTGTTCGTCCGCGTCGTCGAGGCGGGCAGCTTTTCAGCCGCTGCCCGCGCGTTGCGGATGACGCCGTCGGCGGTGAGCAAGCTGATCGCGCGGCTGGAGGCGCGGCTTGGTGCGCGGCTGGTCAGCCGTTCGACGCGCAAGCTGCAACTGACGCCGGAGGGGGCGGCGTTCTTCGACAGCGGCGTGCGCGTCCTTGCCGACATGGCGGCGGCCGAGCGCGAGGCAGCGGCGGGTGCCGCGCCGCGTGGCCGGCTGCGGATCAACAGCTACGTGCCTTTCGGGCAGCATCGGCTGATCCCGCTTTTGCCGCGTTTCCTAGAGCGCTACCCCGAAATCTCGGTCGATCTGGTGTTGACCGACGATGTCATCGACCTGATGGAGGAGCGCGCTGACGTCGCCATCCGCGCCGGGCCGCTCGGCGAATCACGGCTGGTGGCGCGCAAGCTCGGGCAGAGCCGGGTGGTCGTCGTTGCGGCGCCATCGTATCTCGAAGCGCGTGGCACGCCCAAGACGCCCGCCGACCTCGATCGTCACAACCGGATGGGATTCCGTTTCGTTCGTCACCTCGAGGGCTGGCCTTTTATCGACGCGGCCGGCAAACCGATCACCCTGTCGATCATCGGAAATACGCTGGTCAGCGACGGCGAGGCGATGCGGCTGATGGCGCTCTCGGGGGCGGGCATCGCCCGGCTGGCACGCTGGCATGTGGAGGCCGACATTGCCGCCGGCCGGCTTCTGCCGCTGCTGGAAGATTTCAATCCCGGCGACGAGGAACTCACCCACGCCGTCTATGTCGGCCAAGGCAAGTATCTGCCGGCGCGGGTGCGGGCGTTTTTGGACTTTTTGGTCGAGACTGTTCGGCTGACTTGAGCCCAAAAAAAGATAGGGAGCCTGCCGGCTCCCGAAGCATCAAATCGAAGGTAAATTGAACTACTTTTTCGGCACAAAGGGCGCCGGCCGCCGGCCGGCCGCCTGACGCTCCAGCATCCAGCCCGGGTATTCGGCGGGCAGGGCACTGACTTCGTCGAGGCGAACAAGATCATCGGCATCGAGCTGCAACTCGGTGGCTGCAAGGTTCTGTTCCAGCTGCTCCATGCGGCTGGCGCCGATGATGACGCTCATCACGAATGGCTTGGCCAGGACATAGCCGAGCGCCACCGTGGCGACGCTGACGCCGTGCTTGGCGGCGATCTCGCGCATGACGGCGACTGCTGCCCAGGCACGGTCCTCGTTGACCGGCGGGAAATTGAAGCTGGCGCGGCGGCCCTCGCCATTGCCGGGGGCGCCCGGTCCGTATTTGCCGGAGAGCAGGCCGCCAGCCATCGGCGACCAGACCATCAGCCCGAGTTTCTCCTCGTTGAGCAGCGGCACGATTTCGCGCTCGAGATCGCGGCCGGCGATCAAGTAGTACGACTGCACGGTCTCGAAGCGGGCAAAGCCTTTGCGCTCGGCAATACCCAGCGCCTTGGCAATGCGCCAGGCCTGCCAGTTCGAGACGCCGACATAGCGGACCTTGCCGGCGGCAACCAGGTCGTCGAGCGCCCGCAGTGTCTCGTCGATCGGCGTCACCGTGTCGGTGCCGTGCAGCTGGTAGAGATCGATGTGATCGAGCTGTAGCCGCTCGAGGCTGCTCTCGACCGAATCCATGATGTGGCCGCGCGAGGAACCGCGCTGGTTCGGGCCGCCGCCCATGGCGCCATGAACCTTGGTGGCGATGATCACGTCCTGACGGTTGACGCCAAGGTTCCTGAGCGACTGGCCGAGAAGCCGTTCCGAGGCGCCGAAGGAATAGACATCCGCCGTGTCGAAGAAATTGACGCCGGCGGCGAGGGAGCGGGCAACGATCTCGTCGACGCCCTTCTGGTCGAGGCTGGCGATCAGGCCCCATTGGGCATTCTCGCCGGCCGCGCCGAACGTCATCGTGCCGAGGCAAAGTTCGGAGACGAACATCCCCGTATTTCCAAGTTGATTGTAACGCATGGTGGCTCCAGACGGGTTGAGAATAACTCGACCGATATAGGAACGAAACGTTCCGTTTCTATACGCTGGCTTAGTCGATGTCAGCCTGTGGCCTAAGGTCGGCTGCGCCTCATCTGGCGCCGAAAATCGCCGATCCAACCCTGACACTGGTCGCGCCGAAGGCGATCGCGATTTCGTAGTCGCCGGACATGCCCATGGAGAGCTTGCCGACGCCGGCCTCGAGCCCAAGCTTTTCCAGCAGCGCGAAATGCGGACCGGGGTTCTCGTCGGCCGGCGGAATGCACATCAGCCCTTCGATGGCGAGGGCGTGAACCGAGCGGCAGCGGGCGACGAAGGCGACAGCCTCGCGCGGCTCGATGCCGGCCTTTTGCGGCTCGGAGCCGGTGTTGACCTGGACATAGAGCCCTGGCGTCCTGCCCTGCCTGGCGATCTCCTTGGCCAGCTCTGCGGCGATCTTTTCACGGTCGACGGTTTCGATGACGTCGAACAATGCCACCGCTTCCTTGGCCTTGTTCGATTGCAGCGGACCGATCAGATGCAGCTCGATGTCGGAAAATGCCTCCTTCAGCACCGGCCATTTGGCTTGTGCTTCCTGGACGCGGTTTTCGCCGAAGACGCGCTGGCCGGCCTCGATGACGGGGCGGATATCGGCGGCGTCGAAGGTTTTCGAGACCGCGACCAGCGCCACCGCTCCGGCCTCACGGCCTGCCTCGCGCTCGGCGGCAGCGATCTTTGCCTTGACCGTGAAAAGCTGTTCGACGGCGCTCGCCATGCCTATATCCTGCCTGTGTTTGGCTTTTCGCCGGATCGCCGCAGTTGACGGGTCCGGCAATCCATGGTGAACACCGCGACGACATTTCTTGAGCCGCCCGGGCATTGTCCGGCGGCTCGCGCATGCTTTTAAGTGAAAAACACCCGATGGCAACCGAACGATACAATCCGCGCGCGTCAGAGCCCAAATGGCAGAAGGCCTGGGACGCCAAGAAGCTGTTCGAAGCCGACAATGACGACCCGCGCCCGAAATACTACGTGCTGGAGATGTTCCCCTATCCGTCCGGGCGCATCCATATCGGCCATACCCGCAACTATACGATGGGCGACGTGGTGGCGCGCTACAAGCGGGCCAAGGGTTTCAACGTGCTGCACCCGATGGGCTGGGACGCCTTTGGCATGCCAGCCGAAAACGCGGCGATGCAGAACAAGGTCCACCCCAAGGACTGGACCTATCAGAACATTGCCGCCATGCGCGAGCAGCTCAAGGTCATGGGCCTGTCGCTCGATTGGGCGCGCGAGTTCGCCACCTGCGATGTCGATTACTATCATCGCCAGCAGATGCTGTTCCTCGATTTCGTCGAGAAGGGGCTGGTGACGCGCAAATCCTCCAAGGTCAACTGGGATCCGGAGGACATGACGGTGCTTGCCAACGAGCAGGTCATCGACGGACGCGGCTGGCGCTCGGGCGCGCCGGTGGAACAGCGCGAGCTGACGCAGTGGTTCTTCAAGATCACCGATTACGCGCAGGATCTGCTGGATTCGCTCGATCAGCTCGACGACTGGCCGGAAAAAGTAAAGCTGATGCAGGCGAACTGGATCGGCCGTTCGGAAGGGCTGCTGATCCGCTGGCCGCTGGCCAAGACAGTCGGCGGCGAGCATGAGCTCGAAGTCTATACGACCAGGCCCGACACCATCTTCGGCGCGTCCTTCATGGCGATTGCGGCCGACCATCCGCTGGCCAAAAAGGCCGCCGAGGACAATCCGGCGGTGGCAAAGTTCATCGACGAAGTCCGCCATATGGGCACTTCGGTGGCGGCATTGGAGACGGCCGAGAAGAAGGGTTTCGACACCGGCATTCGCGTCGTCCATCCGTTCGACGAGAGGTGGACGCTACCCGTCTACGTCGCCAATTTCGTGCTGATGGACTATGGCACCGGCGCCATCTTCGGCTGCCCGGCACATGACCAGCGCGACCTCGACTTCGCCAACAGATACGGCCTTCCGGTCATCCCGGTGGTGATGCCGGAAGGCGAGAATCAAGGAAGCTTCCAGGTCATCGACGAGGCTTACGTCGATGATGGCGCGATGATCAATTCGCGCTTCCTCGACGGCATGAAGCCGGATCAGGCATTCGACGAGGTGGCGAAGCTGCTGGAACAAAGGACCATCGGCAACCGGCCGATGGCAGAGCGCAAGGTGAATTTCCGCCTTCGCGACTGGGGCATTTCGCGCCAGCGCTATTGGGGCTGCCCGATCCCGATGATCCATTGCGAGGATTGCGGCGTGGTGCCGGTGCCGAAGGCCGACCTGCCGGTCAAGCTGCCGGACGACATCGAGTTCGACCGGCCGGGCAATCCGCTCGATCGCCATCCGACATGGCGGCACGTCAAATGCCCGCGTTGCGGCAAGGATGCGCGGCGCGAAACCGACACGATGGACACATTCGTCGATTCTTCGTGGTATTTCGCGCGCTTCACCGCGCCGTGGGCAAACGATCCGACCGACCCCGAGGCCGCGACTGAATGGCTGCCGGTCGACCAGTATATTGGCGGTATTGAGCATGCGATCCTGCATTTGCTCTATTCGCGCTTTTTCACCCGCGCAATGCGCGAGACCGGCCATGTCGATCTCGCCGAGCCGTTCAGGGGCCTGTTCACGCAAGGCATGGTGGTGCACGAGACCTATCGGGTTGGTGGCGCCTCGAACGGCCGCTGGCTTGCGCCAAGCGAGGTCAGGCTGGAAGACGCCGACGGCAAGCGCCGCGCCTTCGAAATCGCCACCGGCGAAGAGGCGGTGATCGGTCCGCTCGAAAAAATGTCGAAGTCGAAGAAGAATACGGTGAGTCCGGAAGAGATCACCGACGGCTACGGCGCCGATACGGCGCGCTGGTTCATGCTGTCGGACTCGCCGCCCGAGCGCGATGTCGAATGGACCGACGAGGGCGCAGCCGGCGCGCACCGCTTCATCCAGCGCATCTGGCGGCTGGTGTCGACGGCTGCCGAATCGCTCGCCGGAGTCCGGCCAGAGGCGGCGAAGGACGGCGAGGCCGGGACAGTGTCCAAGGCCGCGCACAAGATCCTGAAGTCGGTCGGCGAGGATATCGAAAAGCTCGCCTTCAACCGCGCCATCGCGCGCATCTACGAGCTCGCCAATGCCTTGACCGTGCCGCTCAACGAGGCGGCAGAGGGCAAGGCCGGTCCGGCGCTGCAAGCGGCCTGCCGTGAGGCCGTCGAGATCCTGGTGCACCTGATCGCGCCGGTCATGCCGCATCTGGCCGAAGAGTGCTGGGAGACGCTCGGCGGCACCGACCTTGTCGCCGAACGGCCCTGGCCGGACTACGATCCCTCGCTTGTCGTCGACGCCGAGATCGTGCTGCCGGTCCAGGTCAACGGCAAGAAACGCGGCGATTTGACAATTGCCCGCGACGCGGACCAAGGTGCGGTCGAAAAAGCGGTTCTGGCCCTCGACTTCGTGCAGAGAGCGCTCGAAGGTAAGGCGCCGCGCAAGGTGATCATCGTGCCGCAGAGGATCGTTAATGTCGTTGCCTGAGCCGCGAAAGACAGTGCTGACGCTGCGCCGTGTCGTGCTTTGCGGGCTGCTCGCGTCGGTGGCGCTGGTTTCCGCCTGCACGGTGCGGCCGCTCTATTCGAGCGCGCCGCTGATCGCCGGCTCGCAGGTCGGTGCTGCTGCCGAACTGGCATCTATCTCAGTCAAACCGGTCAAGACCCGCTACGCCCAGCAGGTCCGCAACAATTTGATCTTCGCGCTCGGCCAGGGCGCCGGCGAGCCGGCTTCGCCGGTCTATTCGCTTGATCTCGGCGTCTCCGAACTCGTCGAATCGGCGGCAATCGAGCAGGTCACGACCGACGAGGACGAGCCGACCGCCGGCACTGTGACGCTGACTGCCAACTATGTGCTCAGCGATGCCAAGACGGGCACGGTCATAGCGAGGGGCAAGCGCTCGATTCCGTCGTCATACGACAGGCCGCGCCAGGAATTCGCGTCATACCGAGCCCAGATCGATGCCGAGAACCGTGCGGCGCGCGAGCTGGCAGATGTGCTGCGGCTGTCGATCGCCCAGGATCTGATCAAGCACGGCAAGCCGGCGGCAAGCTAGGTCTTTCCAGAGTGCGCAATCTGCAAAAAAAAGGCCGGTTGCTCGGCCTTTTTTGTTCGTAGGATAGTCGCTTCAGCCGATCTTCTGCCCGGTCTTTGCCCAGTCGGCGAGGAACAGTTCCAGGCCCTTGTCGGTCAGCGGGTGCTTGACCAGCGCCTTGAGCGTCGCCGGCGGCGCGGTGATGACATCGGCACCGATCAGCGCCGCCTGCTTGACATGGTTCACGGTACGCACCGAAGCGGTCAGGATTTCAGTCTGGAAGTCATAATTGTCGTAGATGGTGCGGATATCGGCAATCAGCTCCATGCCGTCCCAGCCGCTGTCGTCGATGCGGCCGACGAAGGGCGAGATGAAGGAGGCGCCGGCCTTGGCGGCGAGCAGCGCCTGGGTGGCCGAGAAGCACAGCGTGACGTTGACCATGCGGCCGTCCGACCGGATGTCCTTGCAGGCCCTCAGGCCGTCGAGCGTCAGCGGCACCTTGATGCAGACATTGTCGGCGATCCTGGCCAGGATCTTGGCCTCCGCCATCATGTCCTTGTATTCGGTGGCGACGACTTCGGCCGAGACCGGGCCCTTGACGATCTCGCAGATCTCCCTTGTGACGTCGGCGATCTTGCCGCCGGATTTCAGGATCAGCGACGGATTGGTGGTTACGCCGTCGAGCAGCCCCAAATCGTTCAGCTCGCGGATTTCCTTGACATCGGCGGTGTCGACAAAAAATTTCATGGCGGTCTCCTGAAGATTTTTCATGTGCACGTCATGCACATTTGGGGTCGGACTTTGATCTAGACCAAAGTCGGGGCAAGGTCACGCCTCATGATGGAAGATTCGCCCTTTGTCGCGGCCGCACCGGTGCTGGTGCCGATGCCCGCCGAGCGCCCCTACACCTATGCCGTGCCGGCTGGCATGCGCGTGGTGCCGGGCTCGATCGTGCGCGTTCCGCTTGGGCCTCGCCAGGTCGCCGGCATCGTCTGGGACGGCGCCGTCGAAAAGGTCGACGCGAAGAAATTGCGGCCGATCGAGCAGGTTTTCGACTGCCCGCCGATCGACCGCGCGATGCGGCGTTTTGTCGATTGGGTGGCGCAGTACACGCTGTCGCCGCCCGGCATGGTGGCGCGCATGCTGCTCAGGGCGCCGGAGGCGTTCGATCCGGAGCCGTGGATCGAAGGGCTGCAGCGCACCTTCGCCAAGCCCGACCGGATGACGGAGGCGAGGATGCGCGTGCTGGAGACAGCCGAAGGCGGACTTGCCTGGACGCGATCCGGCCTGGCGCATGCGGCAGGCGTGTCGTCGACGGTGGTGGACGGGCTGCGGGCGCAGGGCGTATTCGAGACGGTGATGATCCCGCCGCGGCCGGTGGTCGCAGCACCCGATCCCGGCTACGCCGTGCCTTCACTGATGCCGGACCAGAGCGAAGCAGCCGAGATGCTGCGCACCAACGTCGCGACCGGCACATTCGGCGTCACCCTGCTCGATGGTGTAACCGGATCCGGCAAGACGGAGGTCTATTTCGAGGCGGTTGCGGCCGCGCTCGATCGCGGCAAGCAGGTGCTGATCCTGCTGCCGGAAATTGCGCTGACCCACGCTTTTCTCGAACGCTTCCAGGAGCGGTTCGGTGCCAAGCCGGCGGAATGGCACTCGGATCTGCCGCCAAGGATGCGCGAAAAGGTCTGGCGGCAGGTGGCGGAAGGCGGCGCGCGGGTCGTCGCCGGCGCGCGCTCGGCGCTGTTCCTGCCGTTCAGGGAGCTTGGACTGATCGTCGTCGACGAAGAGCACGACCCCGCCTACAAGCAGGAGGATCGCGTCTTTTACAACGCGCGCGACATGGCCGTGGTGCGCGGCCATATCGGCGGTTTTCCGGTCGTGCTCGCTTCGGCGACACCGTCGGTCGAAAGCCGGGTCAATGCCAGCCAGGGCCGCTACAGCAGGGCGGTGCTTTCGGCGCGCTTTGCCGAGGCGGCACTTCCCGATCTCAAGACGGTCGACATGCGCCGCGCGCCGCCGGCACGCGGCGGCTTCCTGTCGCCGGTGCTGCTCGGCCATATGCGGCAGACGCTGGAAAGAAAGGAACAGTCGCTGCTGTTCCTCAACCGGCGCGGCTATGCGCCGCTGACGCTCTGCCGGGTCTGCGGCCACCGCTTCGGCTGTCCGGTCTGCTCGGCCTGGCTGGTCGAGCACCGCTTTCGCGGCCAGCTCGTCTGCCACCACTGCGGGCACAATGAACGCCGGCCCGAAGCCTGTCCGGAATGCGGCACGCTCGATCATCTGGTCGCCTGCGGGCCAGGCGTCGAGCGCATCGCCGAGGAGGTCGTCGCGCATTTCCCCGATGCCCGCACCATCGTCTTGTCGTCGGACCTGATGGGCGGCGTGCGGCGGCTGCGGCTCGAGCTTGAAGCCATCGCCAATGGCGAGGCCGACATCGTCATCGGCACGCAACTCGTCGCCAAGGGCCACAACTTCCCCAATATGACGCTGGTCGGTGTGGTCGATGCCGATCTCGGCCTTGCCAATGGCGACCCGCGCGCCGCCGAGCGCACCTTCCAACTGCTCAGCCAGGTGACCGGCCGCGCCGGTCGCACCGGCAAGAAAAGCCTCGGCCTGCTGCAGACCTTCCAACCCGACCACCCGGTGATGCGCGCGATCGTCTCAGGCGATGCCGAGGCCTTCTACGAGCGCGAGATCGCCGAGCGTGAGCGGGCGGGGCTGCCGCCCTTCGGCAGGCTCGCCGGCGTCATCGTCAGCGCGGCGACACGGGCCGAAGCCGAAGGGCACGCCCGTGGCCTGCGTCGCGCCGCGCCGCAAGCCACCGACCTGTTCGTGCTCGGCCCGGCCGAGGCGCCGCTGTCATTGATCGGCGGCCGCCATCGCTTTCGCCTGCTGATCCAGGGCGAGCGGCGCGCCGACATGCAAGGGTTCATTCGCACCATGCTGGCCGAGGGACCAAAGATAAGGGGCTCGGTGCGAGTCCAGGTCGACATCGACCCGCAGAGCTTTTTGTAAGCTGTCGAATTACCCTTTCGAGGCGCGTTCGGTGAATGGGTTCAGGTAAGGCACGTCGAGAATCGCAAAATGCCGGGTGTTGGCCGTCAAAACTGACAGGCCGTGCAAACGGGCAGTAGCTGCGATCAGAACGTCCGCCAGACCCGGATTGGCGCCTCTGGCGATAGTGGCGTCTTCCAGTTTTCCGGCTTCTCGCGCGATTGCTAAATCGATGGGAAGGATGCGCTGGTTGAACTCTAGAAGCAACCTTTCGAACCACTCATTGATGCGCTCTGCCTTCATATGCCCGCCCGCCCGCTTCAGTTTCGCGATTCCTCCTTCCACCTCCAAGATGACGATCGACGAGAGCTGCCAAGAGCCGCGTTCTCCTTGTTCGGCAACCCAGTTCTGCACGTGTGCCGGAAGCAGAGGCCGACCAGGTGCAAATGCCGAGAGAAAAGACGTATCAAGCAGATAGCCGGTCAAAACTCCACTTCCCGCGACGGCGATTCGTTTCGCTCAAGCTCGATGCCGCCTGGATACTGAAGCAGGAAATCCACGAAGTCTTTTTGGCTGTTCTGCGGATAAAGTTTCCGTCCCTCACCGATTGGCACCACCATGACTGCGGGCTTGCCGTGCTTGGTGATAACCGTGGGCTCACCGTTCTCAGCAGCCTCCACGAGCGCGGAAAGGCTGGCCTTTGCCTCTCGTAGTTGCATCGTCTTCATGCGCGGAACCTCTTGTGGTCTCATGTAGTCACAATATAGGAATTGTGCAGAAAAAAACAGCCCGTTGTGTAACGTCCTGTTAGCCCGGTCGATACAACGGCGCTCGCGTTGGGCTGACGCCCCGTAAATTGCGACGGCCCATCTGGCGCATGTCTCTTGCTTCGCTAGAATGCCCGAAAATTTTGAATATCCATTTACGAGGGGACAAGGATGGAATTTGCGTTTCCATGGCCGATGAGCCAGGGCGAGTGGCTGGCATGGTCAAGCGCCGTCGTGACCTTGCTTTTCGGGCTGCTGCTGTTCCTGGCGCCAGGGCTGGCCTTCCGGATTCTCAGGCTGCAGGTCAAGCCCGAGAAGGCGGCGGCGATCGCCGAAGGTCGCGGCAGGATGTCGGGCTTCTATCTCGGTGTCAGCCTGTGCTGCATCCTCTTGGCGCAGCCGCTGCTCTATATGGCGCTCGGCTTCTCCTGGCTGTTCACCGCCTTCGGCCGGCTGCTATCGATGATGTCGGACGGCGCCAACACGCCGTTCAACTGGGCTTCCATCGTCGTCGAGCTGGTGCTGGCGGCGCTGCCGCTTGCCTTCGCCTTCGGCTTTTTGCCCTGAATCAGGGATCAATCCGGGGTTGGTTGCTGAACTCGCCCGGCGGATGCGACAATAGTGCCTGAAAACCATGCCGGACGACGCATTGCGGTCTGAAAATGCCTGTGCTAGACGGCAATCGACTTTCGACCGGGGATAGCGGAAGCCGCGCCTCCGTGCTTGGAAAAATGTAGTAAGGTCAAAGATTTAGCCAGAGTTTTTGCTCGCGCCAACAATCTGCGGCCTGTCAGACAAGAGAAAAGACGGTCCGTGGCCCAATCGTCATCGCCAATCTCAGGTGTCGCAGAACGCTATGCGGGTTCGCTGTTCGAACTCGCGCTGCAGGCCAATTCGGTCGCCAGCGTCGAGGCCGACCTCAACAGGTTCGAAACGATGCTCGAAGGCAGCGCTGACCTTTCGCGGCTGATCAGGAGCCCTGTCTTCTCCAGCGAGGACCAGGCCAAGGCGATCGCCGCGATCGCCGACAGAGCAGGGATTACCGGCCTCACCGGCAATTTCCTGCGCGTCGTTGCCCAGAATCGCCGGCTGTTCGCCGTGCCCGGCATGATCAAGGCGTTCCGCCGGATCGCCGCCGAACACCGCGGCGAGACCGCTGCCGAGGTCACCTCGGCGCATGCGCTGACGCCTGCCCAGGAAACCGAGCTGAAAGCAGCGCTGAAAAGCGTCGCCGGCAAAGACGTGGCGATCACGGTCACCGTCGATCCGTCGCTGCTCGGCGGACTGGTGGTCAAGATCGGCTCGCGCCAGATCGATACGTCGCTCAAAACCAAACTCAATTCGCTCAAGCTTGCACTGAAAGAGGTCGGCTGATGGACATCCGCGCCGCGGAAATTTCCGCAATTCTGAAAGACCAGATCAAGAATTTCGGCAAGGAGGCCGAGGTCTCCGAAGTCGGCCAGGTGCTGTCCGTCGGTGACGGTATCGCCCGCGTCTACGGCCTCGACAATGTCCAGGCCGGCGAGATGGTCGAGTTCCCCGGCGGCATCCGCGGCATGGCGCTCAACCTCGAAGCCGACAATGTCGGCGTTGTCATCTTCGGCGCCGACCGCGACATCAAGGAAGGCGACACCGTCAAGCGCACCGGCGCCATCGTCGATGCACCCGTCGGCATGGGTCTGCTCGGCCGCGTCGTCGACGCGCTCGGCAACCCGATCGACGGCAAAGGCCCGATCCAGGCCACCGAACGCAAGCGCGTCGACGTCAAAGCGCCCGGCATCATCCCGCGCAAATCGGTGAACGAGCCAATGTCGACCGGCCTCAAGGCCATCGACGCGCTGATCCCGGTCGGCCGCGGCCAGCGCGAGCTGGTCATCGGCGACCGCCAGACCGGCAAGACCGCGATCATCCTCGACACCATGCTCAACCAGAAATCGGTGCACGACAACGGCCCTGAGAAGGAAAAGCTGTACTGCGTCTATGTCGCCGTCGGCCAGAAGCGCTCGACCGTGGCGCAGTTCGTCAAGGTCCTGGAAGAGCGCGGCGCGCTCGACTATTCGATCATCATCGCCGCGACCGCCTCCGATCCGGCGCCGATGCAGTTCCTGGCGCCGTTCACCGCCTGCACCATGGGCGAATATTTCCGCGACAACGGCATGCACGCGCTGATCAGCTACGACGATCTGTCGAAGCAGGCCGTCGCCTATCGCCAGATGTCGCTGCTGCTGCGCCGTCCTCCGGGCCGCGAGGCCTATCCCGGCGACGTCTTCTACCTGCACTCGCGCCTGCTCGAGCGCGCTGCCAAGCTCAACGACGAAAACGGCGGCGGGTCTCTGACGGCGCTGCCGATCATCGAAACGCAGGCCAACGACGTTTCGGCCTATATCCCGACCAACGTCATCTCGATCACCGACGGCCAGATCTTCCTGGAAACCAATCTGTTCTTCCAGGGCGTGCGCCCGGCGGTCAATGTCGGCCTGTCGGTGTCGCGCGTCGGCTCCTCGGCGCAGATCAAGGCGATGAAGCAGGTTGCCGGGTCAATCAAGGGCGAGCTCGCGCAGTACCGCGAAATGGCTGCTTTCGCGCAGTTCGGCTCCGACCTCGATGCCGCCACGCAACGCCTGCTCAACCGCGGCTCGCGTCTGACCGAGCTGTTGAAGCAGCCGCAATTCTCGCCGCTCAAAGTCGAGGAGCAGGTCGCGGTGATCTTCGCCGGCGTCAACGGCTATCTCGACAAGCTGGCGATCAACCAGGTCGGCAAGTTCGAGCATGGCCTGTTGTCGCATATGCGCTCGGCCGGCAAGGACGTGCTCGACGGCATCCGCAAGGAGAAGGCGCTGTCCGACGATCTGCGCGCCAGGCTGAAGGCAGAAATCGACGCCTTCGCCAAGACCTTTGCTTGAGCAGGACGGACGGGATCAGGTTTGAAGCATGCCTTCGTTAAAAGACCTTCGTAACCGTATCGCCTCGGTCAAGGCGACGCAGAAGATCACCAAGGCGATGCAGATGGTCGCCGCGGCGAAGCTGCGTCGCGCGCAGGAAGCGGCGGAAGCGGCGCGTCCCTATTCGGAGCGCATGGGCGCGGTGCTGGCCAACATCACCCAGGCGATCGGCGGCGGCGGCGATGCCCCGGCGCTGATGACCGGCACCGGCAAGGACGACGTGCATCTGCTTGTCGTCTGCACGGCCGAACGCGGTCTGTGCGGCGGCTTCAATTCGCAGATCGCCCGCTTTGCCCGCGACCACATCCGTAAGCTTCTGGCAGACGGCAAGCAGGTCAAGATCATCTGCGTCGGCAAGAAGGGGTTCGACATATTGCGCCGCGACTACGGGGCGCTGATCATCGAGCGTGTCGACCTGCGCGAGGTCAAGACGCTGGGCTTCGTCAATGCCGATGCCATCGCCAAGAAGGTGATCCACCTGTTCAACGAAGGCGGCTTCGATATCTGCACGCTGTTCTATTCGCAGTTCAAGTCGGTGATCAGCCAGATCCCGACGGCGCAGCAAATTATCCCGGCGGGCGCGCCTGCGGCTGGCGCGGAAGTGAGGTATGGCGGCAGCGCCGTCTACGAATACGAGCCGGAGCCGGGCGAGATCCTCTCCGATCTCATCCCGCGCAACATTTCCGTGCAGGTTTTTCGCGCGCTGCTCGAGAATGCTGCCGGCGAGATGGGCGCCAAGATGAGCGCCATGGACAATGCGACGCGCAACGCCGGCGACATGATCAACAAATTGTCGATCACCTACAACCGCCAGCGGCAGGCGCAGATCACCAAGGAATTGATCGAAATCATTTCGGGCGCCGAGGCGCTCTAGGCACGCCCACAAGGAGGTCATCGACCTCAAGCGTGTGAGAAACAAAGAGACGAAAAGGGTAAGGACGATGGCGAAAGCAGCGACCCCGAAGACGGCAGCCCCGAAGGCCGCGGCACCAGCGAAGGCTCCGGCAGCAGCAAAGGCCGCTCCGGCCAAGAAGGCGGCAGCAACCAAGGCCGCCGCTGTGAATGCGCCGGCCGACACCATCAAGAAAACCGGCCTGGCAGGCAAGGTTCGCCAGGTCATCGGCGCCGTTGTCGACGTCCAGTTTGGCGAACATCTGCCGGCGATCCTGAACGCGCTTGAGACGATCAACGTCGGCAATCGCCTGGTGCTAGAGGTGGCCCAGCATCTCGGCGAAAACACCGTGCGCTGCATCGCCATGGACTCGACCGAAGGTCTGGTCCGCGGCCAGGACGTCTATGACACCGGTGCACCGATTACCGTGCCGGTCGGCCCGGGCATGCTCGGCCGCATCATCAACGTCATCGGCGAGCCGGTCGACGAGGCAGGCCCGGTCGACGGCATCGAGATGCGCTCGATCCACCAGCCGGCGCCGACCTATGTCGAGCAGTCGACGGAAGCGCAGATCCTGGTCACCGGCATCAAGGTGCTCGACCTGCTGGCCCCCTATGCCCGCGGCGGCAAGATCGGCCTGTTCGGCGGCGCCGGCGTCGGCAAGACGGTGCTGATCCAGGAACTGATCAACAACGTCGCCAAGGCGCATGGCGGCTTCTCGGTGTTCGCCGGCGTCGGCGAGCGCACCCGCGAAGGCAACGACCTCTATCACGAGTTCATCGAGTCCGGCGTCAACAAGAAGGGCGGCGGCGAAGGCTCCAAGGCGGCGCTCGTCTATGGCCAGATGAACGAGCCGCCGGGCGCCCGCGCCCGCGTCGGCCTGACCGGGCTGACGGTTGCCGAATATTTCCGCGACCAGGGCCAGGACGTGCTGTTCTTCGTGGACAACATCTTCCGCTTCACGCAGGCGGGCTCGGAAGTGTCGGCGCTGCTCGGCCGCATTCCTTCAGCCGTGGGCTACCAGCCGACGCTGGCCACCGACATGGGCGCGCTGCAGGAGCGTATCACCACGACGACCAAGGGCTCGATCACCTCGGTGCAGGCGATCTATGTGCCGGCCGACGACCTGACCGACCCGGCACCGGCCACCTCGTTCGCCCACCTCGACGCGACGACCGTGCTCAACCGCGCGATTTCGGAAAAGGGCATCTATCCGGCCGTCGATCCGCTCGATTCGACCTCGCGCATGCTCGACCCGATGGTTGTCGGCGAAGAGCATTACCAGGTCGCCCGCCAGGTGCAGTCGATCCTTCAGCGCTACAAGTCGCTGCAGGACATCATCGCCATCCTGGGCATGGACGAGCTGTCGGAAGAGGATAAGCAGACCGTGGCCCGCGCCCGCAAGATCGAGCGCTTCCTGTCGCAGCCCTTCTTCGTCGCCGAAGTGTTCACCGGCGCACCGGGCAAGCTGGTCGACCTCGCCGACACTATCAAGGGCTTCAAGGGCCTTTGCAACGGCGATTACGACCATCTGCCGGAGGCCGCCTTCTACATGGTCGGCGGCATCGAGGAAGCGGTCGAGAAGGCACAGCGCCTGGCCGCTGAAGCGGCCTGATGGTGAATGGTCAATAGTGAATTGTGAATGGGGAGTAGCGGACAGGAAATCGGGGGCTGAGTGAAGGTCATTCTTTCTGACCATTCACCATTCACCATTCACCAGTCGCTAAATTGATCATGCCTGAAGCTTTCAAATTCGAACTGGTCTCGCCGGAGCGCCTCTTGGTTTCCGAGCAGGTCGAATCCGTCGTCATTCCGGGCGCCGAGGGCGAAATGACTGTCATGGCGCATCACGCGCCGGTCATGACGACGATCAAGCCGGGCGTCGTCACGCTAAAGACCGCGCAAGGCAAGGAAGAGCGCTATGTGGTGTTCGGCGGCTTTGCCGACATCGTTCCGGCCGGCTGCACGCTGCTGGCGGAATCGGCTGTGGCCGTCGGCGACATCGACCGCGCCGACCTTGCCCGCCGCATCCAGGAGGCCAGGGAAGACGCCGCCGACGCCAAGGACGACCAGACCCGCAGCAAGGCCGAGCAGTTCCTCAACCAGCTTACGACGCTTGAAGGTGCGCTGTTGCCGGCTTAACAGGCGCCCCTTGCCTTCTCCCCTTGTGGGAGAAGGTGGATCGGCGCGCAGCGCCGAGACGGTTGAGGGGTGTTGGAAGAACTGAGACGGCGGCGATCCCTGGAGCACCCCTCATCCGACCGAGCTCCGCTCGGCCACCTTCTCCCACAAGGGGAGAAGGGGGGCTGGTCACACCGTCAGTACCTCCACTGCGCGCATGACGCCGCGCAGTTCGGCGAGGCCCTTCAGGCGGCCGATGCAGGAATAGCCGGGGTTCACCTTCTTGCCGATGTCATCGACAATGGCATGGCCATGGTCCGGACGCATCGGGATCTGCCAGTCCGCCCTGCCTGCCGCCTTGCGCCGCCGCTCTTCGCCAATCAGCGCCGACACGACCGCCACCATGTCGGTGTCGCCGTCGAGGTGCTCGGCTTCGTGGAAGGAGCCGTCTGGCTCCTTGGTGACATTGCGCAGATGGGCGAAATGGATGTTTTCGGCGAAGGCCTCGGCCATCGTCGGCAGATCGTTCTGCGCGCCCGCGCCGTAGGAGCCGGTGCACAGGGTCAGCCCGTTAGCCGGCGAAGCGACCGCGTCGAGCAGCGCGCGGGCATCATTGGCGTTGGAAACGATGCGCGGCAGGCCGAACAGCGAAAAGGGCGGATCGTCGGGGTGGATCGCCATCCTGACTCCGGCCTCTTCGGCGATCGGCACGATCTCGCGCAGGAAGGCAAACAGGTTTTCGCGCAGGCCTTCGGTGGAGACGTCCTTGTAGAGGTCGAGGGCGCGGCGGAAGCTTGCCCGATCGAAGATGAATTCGCGCGCCGGGACCCAGCCGATCAGGTTGCGCTCCAGCCTTGCCTTGTCGCTGTCGCTCATCCCTTGCAGTCGCGCACGCGCGGCCTCGACGCGGGCCGGTGGGTGATCGGCCTCGGCCCCTTCTCGCTCGAGGATGAAGACGTCATAGGCGCAGAGCTCGACGACATCGAAGCGCAGCGCCGTGCCGCCATGCGGCATGGGATAATCGAGGTCTGTGCGCGTCCAGTCGGTGATCGCCATGAAATTAAAGCAGACGGTATTGATCCCGGCGGCGGCGACGGCGCGGATCGAGGCCTTGTAATTGTCGATCAGGCTGCGCCAGTCGCCGCTGCGGGTCTTGATGTCCTCGTGCACGACGATGCTCTCGACCACATCCCAGGTCAGGCCTGCTGCCTCGATCTCGGCCTTGCGCCTGGCGATCTCGTCCGCCGGCCAGGCGCGGCCGTCATTGAGGTGATGCAGCGCGCTGACGATGCCGACGGCGCCGGCTTGACGGACATGGGCAAGCGTCACCGGATCGTCCGGCCCGAACCAGCGCCAGGTTTGTCTCATGGCTTCTCACTGCCTATGCCAAGCGCTGCGAAGGCAGCGGCAGGTCCGCCCCGCCGCAGGCGCTCGAGATGGGCTGCCGTCAGATCGATCAGTGTCATGCGGTGGGCATGGTCCTTGGCGAAGCCGGCGAGATCGAATATCGCTGTCACCGTTTCACCAGCCGGTCGGCTGCCGAGCGCCGTAAGCCGAGTGTCGATCGGGTCGGTGAAATGAGCTTCCGGCAAGGTTTTGCCGCGCGCCTCGCAAGCGGCGATCCAGGCCGCCACCACCAGCATGAGATGCGCGGGCGGGTCACCGGCGCCCAGTCGATCGAGGGCAGAGGCGACGATGCGCTGCGGCAGCTTCTGGCTGCCGTCATTGGCGATCTGCGCCGTGCGATGGGCGAGCGCGGTGTTCGAATAGCGTTCGGCGAGCTGGGCCGTGTAGCCGGCCGTATCGAGCCCGGCGTCCTGCGGCAGCGTCGGGATGGCCTCGGCCCATAGTCCGTCGACGAATTGCCGGATCGCCGGGTCGGCAAAGGCGCGGTCGACCGTGTCGTAGCCGCTTAGCAGGCCGAGATAGGCGATTGCCGAATGCGAACCGTTGAGCAGCCGCAGCTTCATGTCCTCGAAGGGCCCGACGTCGCCGACCATGGTGACGCCGAACTTTTCCCAGGCCGGCCTGCCTGCCGGGAAATCATCCTCGACCACCCATTGGCAGAACGGCTCGGTCATCACCGGCCAGGCATCCTCGACGCCGAGCTCGACGGCGATACGCGCCCGGTCGGCATCGGTGGTCGCCGGCACGATGCGGTCGACCATGCTCGACGGGAAGGCGACGCCGTCGGCGATGTGTGCGGCGAGCCTGGCATCGCCTGAAGTGGCGAGCCTGGCATCGCGCAGTGCGGCGAATTCGACCAGCAGGCGGTGCAGTGTGGCACCATTGGCCGGAAGGTTGTCGCAGCAGAGCACGGTGAAAGGCTGGATGCCGGCGGCACGGCGGCGCGACAGCGCCTCGGTCAGGAAACCATGCGCCGTCCGTGGCATTTGCGGGTTGGCCAGATCATGGACGATGTCGGGGTGGGTATTGTCGAGGCCGCCGCCGGCTGCCCTCAAATAGGCCTTTTCGGTGATCGTCAGCGTGACGATGCGGGTGCGCGGATCGGTCAGGGCGGCGAGCACCGCAGCCGGATCTTCCGGCGCCATCAGCAGCGACAGGATCGAGCCGACGACGCGCAGCTCTTCGCCGACGCTGCTCCTGATCGCCAGCGTGTAGTGGCCATCCTGCGGCGCCAGTGCGTCGCGCGTGTCAGGACTGCGCAAGGACACGCCGACAATGCCCCAGTCCGCCTCGCCCGCCGCCAGGCAGTCGTCGACATAGGCCGCCTGGTGGGCGCGATGGAAGGCACCGACGCCGAGATGGACGATGCCAGGTGCGACGCCGCCGCGGTCGTAGCGCGGAATCGCGACCGAAGCCGGCAGTGCCTTCAGCGTGCTGTTGGAAAGGCGTCTACTGATCATTGCGCCACGTGTCTGATCGAGATTGTTGGGTCACTGCTGGCAGGCGGCGTAACACCCGATGCCGTCACGCACAATGGGCAATGGCCGACGAAAAGTCATCATACAACAACCAAGTTTTTGTATGTTGACATTATTTCTTTCCAACCCTACCGATGTCCGGATTGGGAGGATTTACGTGGCCGCATTGACGGATCCGGACTTGCTGTTTGCCGCCGAGGCGCGCCCGCGTTCGCTGGCCCGCGATCTCTACGCCACGGTCAAGGACCTGCCGATCGTCAGCCCGCACGGCCACACCGATCCGCGCTGGTATGCGCTCAACGAGGCGTTTCCCGATCCGGCGCAGTTGCTGATCGTGCCGGACCACTACATTTTCCGCATGCTGTTCAGCCAGGGCGTTCGGCTTGAGGAGCTTGGTGTGCCGACGCTTGACGGCTCGCCGGTTGAAACCGACGGCAGAACGATCTGGCGGTGCTTCGCCGAGCATTATTACCTGTTTCGGGGTACGCCGACCCGGCTGTGGTTCGACCATGTGCTTGCCCATCTGTTCGGCATCGACGAGCCGTTGACGGCCGCAACCGCCGACCGCCATTACGACATGATCTCGACCTTGCTGCAGTGGGAGAATTTTCGCCCGCGAGCGCTGTTCGAGCGCTTCAATATTGAAGTCATCGCAACGACCGAAGGCGCGCTCGACGATCTCAGATGGCACCAGATGATCCGCGACAGCGGCTGGGACGGCCGCGTCGTCACCGCCTATCGGCCGGATGCGATCGTCGATCCCGACTTCGAAGGGTTCTCGGCCAATCTCGACCGGCTTGGCGAGATCACCGGCTGCAACACCGGCAATTGGGCCGGCTATCTCGATGCGCATCGCCAGCGGCGCGCCTTCTTCAAGAGCTTTGGCGCGACTTCCTCCGATCACGGTCATCCGACGGCCGAAACAGCCAATCTCTCGGATGCTGCCGCGCAGGAGCTGTTCAACCGCATCCGCCGGGGCTCGGACGACGAGCGCGAGCGAAAGCTGTTCCGCGCCCAGATGCTGACCGAGATGGCCAAGATGAGCCGCGACGACGGGCTGGTCCTGCAGATCCATCCCGGCTCCTGGCGCAATCATTCGCCTTCTATCTTTCACAAGTTCGGCAGGGACAAAGGCTTCGATATTCCGACCCGAACCGACTATGTGACGGCGCTGAAGCCGCTGCTCGACTGCGTCGGGCTGGAGCGCGACCTCACCATCATCCTCTTCACGCTCGACGAGACCAGCTATGCGCGCGAGCTGGCGCCGCTCGCCGGCGTCTACCCGGCATTGAAGCTCGGGCCGGCCTGGTGGTTCCACGACAGCCCCGAAGGCATGCGCAGGTTCCGTGAGATGACCACCGAAACCGCCGGTTTCTATAACACCGTCGGTTTCAACGACGACACCCGCGCCTTTCCATCCATACCGGCCCGCCATGATGTGGCGCGCCGGGTCGATTGCGCTTTTCTGGCGCGTCTCGTCGCCGAGCATCGGCTCGGCGAAGACGAGGCGCACGAGCTGGCGCAGGAACTTGCCTATGCGCTCGCGAAAAAGGCGTACCGGCTCTAACGGCGCTTGCCGCCATCATTCAAAAAGGGAGGAAACCAATGCTGCATTTTTCGAGACTGGCGGGAGCTACGCTAGTTGCCGCCGCACTGCTGGCCGGATCGGCAAGCGCCCAGACGGTCCTGCGCTCGTCCGACACCCACCCGGATGGCTATCCGACGGTCGAGGCGGTCAAATATTTCGGCGAACTGGTGAAGGAGCGCACGGCCGGCCGCTATGTGGTCGAGATCTATCCTTCCGCGCAACTTGGCGAGGAAAAGGACACGATCGAGCAGGTGCGCACCGGCGTGATCGATCTCAACCGCGTCTCGATGGCGCCGTTCAACGGGCTCATCCCCGAGACCACCGTGCCCTCGCTGCCCTACATCTTCCGTTCGGAAGAGCATATGCACAAGGTCATGGACGGGGCGATCGGCGACCAGATCGCGGCGGCGTTCGACAAGGTCGGGCTGGTGCTGCTCGCCTTTTATGACGGCGGGTCGCGCTCCTTCTACAATTCGAAGAAGCCGATCAACACCGTAGCCGACATGGCCGGGATGAAGTTCCGCGTCATCCAGTCCGACATCTTCGTCGACATGGTGGCGGCACTCGGCGCCAACGCGACGCCGATGCCGTATGGCGAAGTGTATTCGGCGATCGAGACCGGGGTGATCGACGGCGCGGAGAACAATTTTCCGAGCTACGACACCGCCAAGCATGCGGAAGTCGCCAAGTATTATTCGCTCGACGAGCATACGATGGTGCCGGAAGCCTTCGTCATGGCGAAGTCGAGCTGGGACAAGCTGACGCCGGAAGACCAGGCGATCTTCAAGGCGGCCGCGAAGGAGAGCGTCGCCAAGCAGCGCGAGCTGTGGACCGCCAAGGTCAAGGAATCGCGCGCCAAGGTCGAGGCGGCCGGTTCGCAGATCACGACGCCGGACAAGCAGCCCTTCATCGACGCGATGGGGCCGGTCTACGAGAAGCACGTCAAGGACGACAAGCTGAAGGCCATGGTCGAAGCCATCAAGGCCGTGCAGTGATAAAGCGGCGGCGCGGACATTCCGTGCCGCCATCCTCCTGGGGAGAAAACCGGTGACTTCCAGCCCAAAACCAACACCGCTCCTGTCCGGCGTCGCGCAAGTGATGTCGCGCGTCAGCACGGCGGCGCTGTCGATCGCCGGCATCGGGCTGGTGCTGATGACCGCGTTCGTCGCCTGGCAGGTGTTCGGCCGCTATGTTCTGAACCGCTCGCCGAGCTGGACCGAGCCCGGCTCGGTGATGCTGATGAGCTGGTTCATTTTCCTCGGCGCTGCCGTCGGTGTGCGCGAGAACTACCATCTTGGCTTCGACGTACTGCTCTACGTGCTGCCGAAAGGCGGCAAGCGCTGGCTGCGGATGATTTCGGATCTCGTCGCGCTCGCCTTCGGCATCGGCATGATCTGGTACGGCAGTCAGCTGGTCGCATTGACCTGGGGCTCTGTCTTGCCGTCGCTCGGCATATCGGGGGGCTGGGACTACGTCCCGCTTGTCGCGGGAGGCGCGCTCATCGTGCTCTTCACGCTGGAGCGCATTGTGCTTCGCCTCTCCGGCGCGCCGATCGACGATGCCCTCGATGAACTGCCGCCGGCCGAAGTCGCGGCCGAACTCGACACCGCCAACGTGAAGGTCTGACGCCATGGAACTGTGGATTCTCTTCGGCGTCTTCACCCTGCTGATGCTTATCGGCACGCCGATCGCTTTCTGCCTCGGCGTCGCAAGCCTCGCCACTGTCCTCTATATGGGCCTGCCGCCGCTGATCGTGTTCCAGCGCCTGAATTCCGGCATGAGCGTCTTTTCACTGCTGGCCATTCCGTTTTTCATCTACGCCGGCGACTTGATGGTACGCGGCGGCATCGCCAGCAAGATCGTTGCCTTCGCCGGCTCGCTCGTCGGCCATTTGCGCGGCGGTCTCGGGCAGGTCAACATTGCAACCGCTACACTGTTCGGCGGCATTTCCGGCTCAGCGGTGGCGGAGGCAGCGGCGGTAGGCGGCCTGATGATCCCGCAGATGAAGGCGCGTGGATATGGAGCGGACTACGCCGTCAACGTCACGTCGATGGCGGCACTGATCGCGCTGCTGCTGCCGCCGTCGCACAACATGATCATCTACTCGATCTCGGCAGGCGGAAAGATCTCCATCGCCGATTTGTTCACGGCCGGCATCATCCCGGGCCTGCTGCTGGCCCTGTCGCTGATGGTCACCGCCTATATCGTGGCGCGCTCCCGCGGCTATCCGACCGAGGCGTTTCCGGGCTTCACCGCGGTCGCGCATCTTTTCGCCGTCGCCGTGCCCGGCCTGCTGTTGATCGCGATCATCTTCGGCGGCGTGCGATCGGGCGTCTTCACCGCCACCGAGAGTTCCTGTATCGCCGTCATCTATGCGCTGCTCGTGACCGTCTTCGTCTACCGGCAGATGACCTGGGAAGGGTTCGTTCATGCTACCCATGGCGCCGTGCGCACCACGGCCATGGTGCTGCTCATCATCGGCATGGCGGCGGCGTTCTCGTGGCTGATGGCCTTCCTGAAAGTGCCGGCAGCGTTGATAGCCTCCATGAACGCGATCTCGGACGATCCGCTGGTTGTGCTTCTCCTGCTCAACCTCCTGATGCTGTTCCTCGGCACGTTCATGGACATGGGGCCGACGATCATCATTTGCACGCCGATCTTCCTGCCCGTTGCGCAGGCCTACGGCGTCGATCCGGTGCATTTCGGCGTCATCATGATCCTCAATTTCGGCATCGGACTGAACACGCCGCCGGTAGGCGCGGTGCAGTTCGTGGCGTGTGCAGTGGGCAAGATATCCGTCTGGGAATCGATGCGCTCGATCTGGCCGTTCTATGCGGCAGGCCTCGTGGTGCTGGCGCTCGTCACTTACATTCCGGCCATTTCGCTATGGCTGCCGAGCGTCTTCAAATAGGGGGTGCGCGACATGGCCTCGGACACCGCAGTCGGGCTCCGCGTCGAACGAAGACCGAAGCTTTCGGAAACCGTTGTCGCTGCGATCCGCAAACAGCTGCAGGCGGGCGAGATCCAGCCCGGGCAAAAGCTGCCGACCGAGGGTCAGCTGACTGAAACCTTCGGGGTCAGCCGCACCGTGATACGCGAGGCGCTGGCCAAGCTTGCCGCGGACGGCCTGGTCGAGCCGCGCCAAGGCGCCGGCGTCTTCGTCACCGAGCATATCTCGACAGCGTTCGGTGCCCTGGCAGCGGAGATGGGCAGCAAGGATTCGATCGCCCTCAACGTGCTCGAAGTCCGGTTGGCAATCGAGATCGAATCCGCAGGGCTTGCCGCCATCCGCCGCAACGCTGCGCAGGAAGCGGCGATCCAGGAAGCCTTCTTCGAATTCGAACGGCTGCTCCTCAACAGCGAGCCGACAGGACCGGCCGACCTTGCCTTCCACCGCGCAATCGCCAGCGCCACCAACAATCCATTCTATGTCGAGATGCTCGACGTGCTCGGCCGCCGCGCCATCCCTTGCGACGTGACCTCGCCCTGGTCGACCGAGATCGCCCAATCGGACGCCTATCAGCGCGGCCTGCAGCGTGAGCATCTGGTGATCCTCAATGCGATCTCGTCAGGCGATGCCGAGGCGGCCCGGGAGGCGATGCGCGCGCATCTCGGTGCCAGCCAGCAGCGCTATCGCGAGCGCCTGCACGCGCGCCAGGTTTTTTATGCCGACTCGGTCAAGGCCGCGGGAACTGAATAAGCAATTGAGGCAGCCCCATGGGACAGCAATGAATCACACCGACAATCATACCGATTTCACCTCCCGCTTCGCCGTCGACCCTGTTTCTGCCGCGGCGATGGGGACGGACGAGCTGCGTCACAATTTTCTCATCGAAGGCCTGTTCCGGCCCGGCAGCATCAGCCTGACCTACACCCATTACGACCGCATGATCGTCGGCGGCGCCATGCCCGCCGGCGCACCCCTGCCGCTGCAGGCGATCAAGCCGACCGGGACCAAGAATTTTCTCGACCGCCGTGAGATGATCATCGTCAACATCGGCAGCGCGGGCGTCGTGAAAGCCGGCGGTCAATCCTTCGAGCTGCAGGCGCGCGACATGCTTTATCTCGGCATGGGCACCGATGAGGTATCGTTTGCCGCGACCAATCCGGCAGCGCCGGCTAAGTTCTACCTGCTGAGCGCGCCGGCGCATCAGAGCCACCCCAACCGGCTGATCCGCATCGGCGATGCCAAGCGGCTCGATCTCGGCAGCCAGGCGACTTCCAACGAGCGCTCGATCTTCCAGTTCATCCATGCCGATGGCGTAAAGACCTGTCAGCTTGTCGTCGGCATGACGCAGCTTGCCCCCGGTTCGGTCTGGAACACCATGCCATGCCATGTGCATGACCGGCGCATGGAGGCCTATCTCTATTTCGACCTGCCGGAGGCGGCGCGAGTGTTTCACTTCATGGGCGAACCGGACGAAACGCGCCATCTCGTCATGCGCAACGAGGAGGCGGTGCTGTCGCCGGGATGGTCGATCCATTCGGGCGCCGGCACCTCGAACTACGCCTTCATCTGGGCGATGGCCGGTGACAATGTCGACTATACCGATGTCGACCTGGTGGCGATGGAGGAGCTCAAGTGAGCGATCTCTCGGCCTTCAGCCTTGCCGGCAAGCGCATCCTCGTTACCGGCGCCAATACCGGCATCGGCCAGGGCATCGCCGTGTCGATCGCGCGCGCCGGCGGCGCGGTCGTCGGCGTCGGCCGGTCGGCGATGGACGAGACGGCGGAGAAGATTGCGGCGGCCGGCGGCCGCTTCGAGGCGGTCCTCTGCGATCTTGGTGATGATGCAACTGCCCAGGCGATGCTTGACCGCGTCTGGGACGGCACCGGACCGCTCGATGGCCTGGTCAACAATGCCGGCATCATCCGGCGTGCCGACGCGGTCGACCTCACCGAAGCCGACTGGGACGACGTCATGGGCGTCAATTTGAAGACGGTGTTCTTCCTCAGCCAGCGCTTTGCCAGGCGCGTGCTTGCCGAATCTGGACGGCGTGGGAAGATCGTCAACATCGCTTCGGTGCTGAGCTTTCAGGGCGGCATTCGCGTCGCCTCCTACACCGCCTCCAAACATGGCGTGCTCGGCATCACCCGCCTGCTGGCATGTGAATGGGCGGCAAAGGGCATCAACGTCAACGGCATTGCGCCGGGCTATATCGAGACCAACAACACCGAGGCGCTGCGCACCGATCCCGACCGCAGCGCCTCGATCCTGGCGCGGATTCCGGCCGGCCGCTGGGGCGCGCCGGAAGACATCGGCGACGCAGCCGTCTTCCTGCTGGCGCCAGCGTCCAACTACATGCACGGCGCGGTGGTGCCGGTGGACGGCGGCTGGCTGGCGCGATGAACAACAAAAGGTGAGAGTCTGACGATGACCGGAACCAAAATCTTCTCGCATGCCGGCGAGGGTGCGTGGACGCCGACGCCCGACGGCAACCGCCGGCGCGTGCTCCTGCACACCGACGAACTGATGATGGTCGAGTTCGGTTTCGACAAGGGCGGCGTCGGCGCGCTGCACTCGCACCCGCATGTCCAGGCAAGCTACGTCGCCGAAGGCCGCTTCGAAGTCACCATCGACGGCAGGACCGAAATCCTGGAGACGGGAAGCAGTTTCATCGTTCCGTCCAATCTGGTCCATGGTGTCAGGGCGCTGGAGGCGGGACGACTGGTCGACAGCTTCACGCCGCACCGCGCCGATTTCCTCGACTGAGCTGCGGGCCCGAAGTTCAGGCAGCCGGCTCTCGGAACGAAAAAACCCGCGCCTCCGGAGAGACGCGGGCGTGTTGCCTGGGCGCTTGTGGCGCCGCGGTACTCAAAACATCACCGCAGAACCTGAACCTGCCGAATGATGGTGAAGATAGGATTAACCGCTCCGAGGCGTTGCGATATTCACAGCCAAAGCGAATAGGGGCTGGAACGACGGTCTGATATCGGCCAATGAGAGAGAAGTTCGCCTCAGGCGGTGCCGCGGACAGGACCAGAGGGGTCGATAAATGTTCGAATCTGCTGTCCAGGCAATCACCTGGCGATTCGCCGGGGAATTTCGGCAGGTCGTATCCCCGAAAGTTCTGTAATGCAGGTTGCAGCGAGCATCCCGACAGAGGATTCCAAGAGGCGCGTCCTCAGGGATGTATTCGGCTTCGATGACTTTCGTCTCGGCCAGGCGGCCGTGATGGAGGCGCTGCTGGCCGGGCATCATGTGCTGGCCGTCATGCCGACCGGCGCCGGCAAATCGCTCTGCTACCAGGTCCCGGCGCTGGTGCTGGGCGGGCTCACCATTGTCGTTTCGCCGCTGGTGGCCCTGATGCAGGATCAGGTCGCCGCATTGCGCCTTGCCGGCGTGGCGGCCGATACGATCAATTCCTCGCTCGACCGCGATGCCAATGTCGCTGCATGGCGCCGTGTCGCGGCAGGCCAGACGCGCCTGCTCTATCTTGCACCGGAGCGGCTAATGACGGTGCGAATGCTCGAGGCGTTGACCAAGCTCGATGTCCGGCTGATCGCCATCGACGAGGCGCATTGCATCTCGCAATGGGGACCGGCGTTCCGGCGCGAATACGAAGAATTGTCGAGACTACGTGATATCTTCCCGAAAGTGCCGATCATTGCGCTGACGGCGACGGCGGACGAGACGACGCGCACCGACATTGCCGCGCAGCTGTTCGACGGGCGCGTCGATACCGTGGTGCTCGGCTTCGACCGGCCGAACATCAAGCTAAGCATTGAGCCCAAGCAGGACAGCAAGCGCCAATTGCTAAACTTCGTGCAGCGCCATGTGGGCCGCAGCGGGATCGTCTATTGCCTGTCGCGCAAAAAGACCGAAGAGATGGCGGCGTTCCTCGAGCGCAGCGGCGTACGCGCGCTCGCCTATCATGCCGGCATGAGCAAGGACGCGCGTGAAGCGAATCAAAACGCTTTCATGACCTTGTCCGGCGTGGTGATGGTGGCGACCATCGCCTTCGGCATGGGGATCGACAAGCCGGACGTCGCCTATGTCTTCCACACCGACCTGCCGGGCAGCTTGGAGGCTTATTACCAGGAAATCGGGCGCGCGGGGCGCGACGGGCGGGCGGCCGAGGCACATATGCTGTTCGGTCTCGGCGATATCCGC
This sequence comes from Mesorhizobium sp. M0018, assembly GCF_040323955.1. Taxonomy (NCBI): domain Bacteria; kingdom Pseudomonadati; phylum Pseudomonadota; class Alphaproteobacteria; order Hyphomicrobiales; family Phyllobacteriaceae; genus Mesorhizobium; species Mesorhizobium sp. M0018. The sequence continues at coordinate 231,414 of NZ_JAMYVL010000009.1, forward strand.
ATGCGCCGGCTTTTCATCGAAGACGAGGACGCACCGGCTGAGCACAAAAGGCGCGCGCATGGCCGGCTCGAAACGCTGATCGGTTATTGCGAGACGACGCAGTGCCGCCGTCAGATCCTGCTTGGCTATTTCGGCGAAAGTGCTTCGCCTTGCGGCAATTGCGACAACTGCCTCGACCAGGCGCCGCATGCGGATGGTGAGGCGGAGGCACGGCTCATCCTGGCGGCGATCGCACAGACCGGCGAGCGCTTCGGCGCCGCCCATGTCGTCGATGTCCTGCTCGGCCATGAGACCGAGAAGGTCCTGGACAGGAACCACCACAGGCTTGCCAGCTTCGGCACCGGTGTGGCGCATAAGAAGAATCTCTTGCTGTCGCTGCTCCGCCAACTCGTCGCGGGAGGGTTCCTGACATTGGACTCAGCCGGCCATGGCGGCCTCGCCATTGCCGAGAAGGGCCGTGCGCTGGCTCGGGGCGAGGCTTCATTCCGGTATCGCTTGGACGCGCGCCAGTCATCGCGAGGCAAGATACGTCCTGAGGATACCGCAGCAGGCACGGAAGGTCTGGATTCGGCGCTGCTGGCGGCGCTCAAGGCTGTACGGCTGCGTCTTGCCCGGGAACGCCAGGTGCCGGCCTTCGTGATCTTTTCGGATCGTACACTGATCGATATGGCCGAACGCTGCCCGCGTGATCTGGACGCCTTCGCCGCGGTCAACGGCGTCGGCGCCGCCAAGCTCAAGGATTTCGGCGAGATATTCCTCGGCGCGATCGCTGCGCATCAATCCGGGGTGGCGGGCTGAAAGACCCACTTCAGTGACGCAATCAGCACCGGCTTCGTCTCGCCGCGGCAATCGCAGCCTCCTGCTGCCGCAAGCGCTCGATCTTCGCACTCTGGCGGGCAGCCACGGTCGAGGCGACACGCTGCCCTCCCAACAGCCAGCCCGGAATGTTGGTGTGGACGACTTTGCCACGAGCGATGGCTGTCGCCGACATTTCGTCGGCGACCGCGCCTATCGCCACGTTGAGCTCGACGCAACTCATCTTGTCGTATTTCGCAGCATCAAAGGATGCCGGCAAAGGCGATGCGCAACTTCCGACAAACATGAGGCTGCATATCAGAGGCGTGGCCGTGGAGATCGCCTTCATTCCCTTATCAAGCACGTTGATGCCGGACGGGCGGATTTTCGGAGGGTTCTCGATCTCAGGCCGCGAAGCGCTCCCGAGGTTCCGCGTAACTGAAGCATGTGACCTCTACAATACTCTGTGCTGACCGACCTGTTTGTCGTCAAAGAATTCCGAGAGAGCCGCTGCCGTCTTGTCGGGGTGCTCTTCCGGGAAAAAGTGCCCGCCTTGGACAGCGCGTCCTGCCACTCTGTCGGCCCATTTCCTCCAGATGGCCAGCGGCCCGCCTTCTTGCGCATACCAGTTCTCCAGGGCGCCTTCGACACTCCATAGCGCCAGTAGCGGACTGTCGATGCGACGACCGTTTGCGCGGTCCAACGCGTCATGTTCACGATCGATCGTCGCAGCGGCGCGATACTCTTCGCAGATGGCATGAATATGCGCGGGATCGCGAAGCGCATCAACATAGGCGTTCCTGACCTCTTTGGAGACCATTTTCGCCGACGATCCCCACTGCGTTATTGCATCGTCGACGACGGCATCGGGAGCCGCGCCGATCAGACGCTCCGGCAGGGGCTCCGGCTGGGCAAGAAGGCTCCAGGGCCAGAAGCCAAGCACCAGTCTGGCATCCGCCCGATCCCATGTTGCGGCGGTGGGGATGATGTCGAGGACGGCGATTTTGAGCACGTTGTCGGGATGGTCCAGCGCCAGGCGATAGGCAACCCGCCCGCCACGATCATGCCCGGCAACCATGAACCGCTCAAACCCCATTTGCTTCATGGCCTGAACCATGTCGCCGGCCATGGCGCGTTTGGCGTATGGGCTATGATCGGCAGAGGAAACCGGACATCCGCTTTGCCCATAGCCTCGAAGGTCGGCGGCGACCACCGTGAAGCGGAGCGCCAAGGCTGCGGCGATATCCCTCCACATCAGATGCGTTTCTGGAAAACCGTGAAGAAGCAGCAGCGGCGGACCGGTGCCTCCGACCCTTGCGAAAATCGTCGTATCGTCCAGTCGTAGGCTGGTGGCTCTGAAACCTGCAAACACCGTCAGCTTCCTCCGCGCCCTTAGGAAAGCTGCCTAAGGGCGCTAACGGCCGCCTGAGGCGAAAACCCCGGCCGCGATGGCCAGGGTTCAAGCCGGCCAGTTGCTAAAATCGAAACCAGACCCAGACGCGCCTGCGGAAGCACCGCCTGCGCCGATAGCCGTTTCGCCAGTAAACGCGACAGACCCTTCTCCAAGCGCGCCGGCGGCGCCGGCGCGGCATGTGCCACCGGCGATGATAGACTGGTTGCAACTCTGCTTGAGTTTCATCGTCGTCGAAGGTCTCGACATCCGGCGCCTCGAGTTCATCGAGAATGCCGCTTCTGGCAGTTGGAACGCCGGCCACTGCGTTGATTGGCCGAACCGTGCTTGCAAGGGCCGCGGCCCCGGCAATGCCAAACATTCCTGTCAAAAATAGTCGCCGATCCATGGAAACCTCCCAGTCTTCAACCAGCGATAGAACAAGCTAACGATGGGGAGATAGCGCAGTCGGTGCAAACGCCTAGTGCCGCACGGCTATTAGCGGTGGTCCGGTCGGCCGGAGGGTGTTGCCTCGTCCTCGAAGTGGGATGGCTACCTCGATCGACAAACACCCGGAGCTTTTTGAATTGATGGCGGGCCGAAAACAATGAAGATCGAATGAGGTCTACGCCATAGCCACGCAATTCACGCTACTCGCGGTGCAAGGAGGCTTGACTGCCATCCTACCAGAAGGTAGGTAAAAGCATGAGCAACTTGTCTACCACCTCTGACGACATCCTGGCTTGTGCACGTTCACTGATCGTGGCTGGCGGCTACAACGGTTTCAGTTATGCCGACATTGCTGAAGTGGTCGGGATCCGTAAGGCGAGCATTCATCACCATTTCCCAAGCAAGGTCGATCTGGTTCGGACGCTGGTTGCGCGGTATCGCGAAGAAACTGAAGCGGGGATGGCAAATGTCGAACTTCACGAATCCGATCCGCTCGAACAGTTGCGGATCTATGCCGGGTATTGGGAAGCCTGCATCGCGAACGCCAGCGCCCCGTTTTGTATCTGCGCGCTGTTGGCAAGCGAGCTCCCCGTGCTGCCCGAGGAAGTTAGCCTTGAGGTCCGGGCGCATTTCCGCTCGCTGTCAGGGTGGCTTAAATCGGTGATGGAGCGCGGCGTGCGGCACGGCCAATTTCGACTGATGAGCACCCCTCGTGCCGAGGCTGAAGCGTTCATGGCGACCGTTCACGGCGCGATGCTTTCAGCACGGGCCTATGGCGATCCGAAGATATTCGGCGTCGTGACAGGCCCACTCCTGGAGCGGCTCGCTCTGCGTTCCCTCCAAATACGACCCTAAGACCTCAACTAACCATAGCCGTAACGACTCTGCGACATTCGTCGAGAGCCCTACCTACTAGTCGAAAGGATGATCCAATGACGATTCACGATGGCGATCTTTCACGCGCCAGCCAGGAACAATGGCTCAAGCTCTATTACTTCGCTCGGACGGCATTCTCGGCTGTCTGGGTGGCGGCTGCCTTTACGGTGGGACAGCATTCCGGGGTGGTCGCGGCGGTTTTGCTCGTGGCTTATCCTGCATGGGATGCCCTGGCCAATTTTGTCGACGCATCGCGCAGCGGAGGATTGGGACAGAATCGCACCCAGACCATCAACGTCGTGGTCAGTGTGGCGACAACGCTCGCGGTCATTGTTGCGCTGAAGATGAGCATGAATTGGGTGCTCGGCGTGTTCGGCCTATGGGCGATCCTGTCCGGCCTGCTTCAACTCGGCACCGCCGTCCGCCGTTGGAAGAGCTCTGGTGCGCAGTGGGCGATGATCCTGAGCGGAGGGCAATCAGCACTGGCAGGCACGTTTTTCATCGCGCAGACGCGGATGCCGATGCCGCCATCGATCTCCAACGTGGCCGGCTATGCCGCAGTAGGCGCCCTGTATTTCCTGGTTTCGGCGGTGTGGCTGAGCGTGAGCCAATTGCGGCGGAAGGCTGCATAGCGTGCCATCTTAAGCCATTACCGGCGCGATGAGAGATGCTGTTACCTATGGGTCCGGAATGGACACATTCCGAAGTGGCGGAGAGGGAGGGATTCGAACCCCCGATGGGCTTGCACCCATGCCGCATTTCGAGTGCGGTGCATTCGACCACTCTGCCACCTCTCCGCGGTCATGGTCCGCCGTTGCCGGCGCGGCGCACTAGATAACGGCTGGACAGGCAGGTTACAAGGGCCAATCTGCCCCGGCGCCGCAGCTTCTGTCCATGCTTCTTCGAGGCTCCGGTGGCCGTTGCTCGATATTTGCAAGGTCTGGGCTTAACCCATTCGCAGCTTGCCCGCGGCGCTTGCCTTGACTCAAGCCGAACCTTCGGTTAGGGACAGCGCGCAATCGGCGTGGAGGGGTCTTCCGCGCCGCTTGTTTTTTGAACCCGCAGACTGACAAAAAGACGGCCGAACCGCCTGAAGCGGTTCATCAAGGCCGACCGAACAGCGAAAGGCAAAAAATGTTCGCAGTCATCAAAACGGGCGGCAAGCAGTATCGCGTTGCCGCCAACGATCTCCTGAAGATCGAAAAACTCGAAGCCAATGTCGGCGACATCGTCGAGATCGGTAATGTGCTCGCGCATGGCGAAGGCGAAAACGTCACGTTCGGTGCGCCGTTCGTGGATGGTGCGATGGTCACCGCCGAAGTCGTCGAGCAAGGCAAGAACCGCACCGTCATCGCCTTCAAGAAGCGCCGCCGGCAGAATTCGCGCCGCAAGATCGGCCATCGCCAGCTTTTGACCACCGTCAGGATCGCCGAAATCCTGCTGGGTGGCGCCAAGCCGGCGAAGAAGGCCGCCGCCAAGACCGAAGCCAAGGCCGAGGTCGCCGCCAAGACCGAGGCGAAGGCTGAAGCCGCGCCGAAGGCAGCAGCGAAGGCAGAGGCTGCGCCGAAGAAGGAAGCCAAAGCCGAGACGACCGAGGACAAGGCTGCCGAAGCCGCCGCGCCGTTGTTCAAGGCGCCGAAAGGCGAGCCGGACGACCTGACCGTGATCAAGGGCATCGGCCCGGTCGCCGCCGGCCAGCTCAACGAACAGGGCATCACCACCTTTGCCCAGATCGCCAAGCTGTCCGACAAGGACGTCGCCAAGATCGACGAGCACATGCCGTTCAGCGCCGACCAGATCAAGGACTGGCGTGAGCAGGCCAAGGAATTGGCGAAGAAGTAGAACGAACCGACGCAATCGTCGCCGGATCGGACTTGAAACGGAACGCGAACGCGTTCATAAGATCGTTTAGGCGCCTCGCGGCGCATCGGAGTAGTTAGATGGCACACAAGAAAGCTGGCGGATCGTCGCGCAATGGTCGCGACTCCCATTCCAAGCGGCTCGGCGTGAAGAAGTTCGGCGGCGAAGCCGTGATTCCGGGCAACATCATCATTCGTCAGCGTGGCACGACGTGGCATCCCGGCACCAATGTCGGCATTGGCACGGACCACACGCTGTTTGCGCTCGAAGCTGGCGCAGTCACCTTCAACAAAAAAGCCAATGGCCGAACCTACGTATCGGTGAACCCGATGACGAAGGCAGCGGAGTAGCCGGTTCCGCACGAGAACACCGGCACCCATCTCGGGACCGGTGTCTGGCCAAGCCAGGAAATGGATCAGGGGAGATGGGTTTCCATCTCCCCTTTTTCTTGTGCCTGGAGGACTTTGATATGGTTGCCGAAGCGGAAGCGACAGACGACGAAAGTTACACGATAGATTGCCCGGTGCTCGCGACCGAGCGGCTGGTCATGCGTGCCCCGCGTGAAAGCGACATCGAGCAATTGGTGGCGCTCGCCGACAACCGCCATGTCGCGGAAATGCTGGCTCGCATGCCGCATCCCTATGGCGAGGCGGAGGCACGCGCTTTCCTGGCCATGACGGCATCGCGCCGGGCCGGAATCGCCTATGCGTTGACGCTGGCCGGCACCGAGACCTTCGTCGGCTGTGCCGGGCTCAACACCACGGATCGCGGGCTGGAGCTTGGCTACTGGATCGGCGAGCCGTACTGGAAGCGCGGCTACGCGACGGAAGCAGCGCACGCACTGGTCGACCTTGCCTTCCAGAGAACCACGATCCAGGTGCTGCACGCCTCGACGCGGGTTATCAATCCGGCCTCGCGCCGGGTCATCCACAAATGCGGCTTCCAGTATGCCGGCCAGGGCATGCTGAACTCGATCGTTGCCGGTCAGGTTCCGGTCGAGCGCTACCGTCTCGATCGCAAGACCTGGACCAGCCTGCGGAACTGGGTGCATTTTTGATGGATGCGGCTCACGTCATCTCGAGCCAGACCGGCAAGTGATCCGAACCGGCCGCTTGCCGGTCGACCCACAGGCGCCTCAGCGATTTGGCAAGCGAGGCGCTGGTGAAGACGTAGTCGATGCGCTTGTAGCGGCTGGTATCGCCCGGCCGCTTGGGGTCGACCCAGGTGACGAGATCGGCGCCGGCAGCGCCGAGGCGTGCGGCGGCATCGATGGCGAGGTCGGCGGTCACCGGCATGCCGAATTCGTGGTCAGGCTGGCCGGCGAGTTCGACATGTTCCGGCGATCCGGCCAGCATGTTGAAGTCGCCCATGACGACGAAGGCTTCGGGAGAAGGCAGCTCCGGCAAGCCGATCTCGGCGACGCCGGAGAGCCCGCCGCCCTCGAGCGGGTATTTCAACAGACGCTGGCGCAGAAAGCGGATCTGGCTCAGGCGTTCAACCGGGCTGCGATGGTCGAGATGGGTGGAATAGAAGCGGATCGGACCAAGCGGCGTTTCGACCAGCGCCTCCAGCGCGCCGCGCTGGAAGTTCATCGCCTCGACACTGCGGCTGCGCGGCAAAAGGAGATTGCGCGACAGATGGATCGGCGTCCTCGACAGCACCATGTTGCCGAGCTGGAAGGTGGTCGTGATGGCGCGGCCGTTCTCCAGGCGCGAGCCGGCGTCGGCTTCGAAATTGCTGCCGTAGACGGCAAAATAGTCGGGCAGCGCCTCGCCGAGCTCGGCCACCATGTCGCGGCCGCCATTCTTCGGGTTAGCGCGGGTGACCTCCTGCAGCGCGATCACGTCGGCGCCGCGCACGGCATCGGCGATACGGCCGACATCGTAGCGGGCGTCGAGACCGACGCCGTAGTGGATATTGTAAGTTACCAGCTTCATTCCGACATCTCGCGCTTGGAAAGCCGAAGATCGATTTTCGGCAAGGGTCAACCAAATGCTACGCGTCCAGAGATACGCGCGACGTTACAGTAGCAAAAACGGCCCTCGCCCTTCGACCCGCCTTGGTTTAGAGCAATCCCGCAAAGCCAATAACAGAAACCATACAATCCGATGAAATTTCTCGATCAAGCCAAGGTCTACATCCGCTCCGGCGACGGCGGCGCCGGTTCGGTGTCGTTCCGGCGCGAAAAGTTCATCGAGTTCGGCGGCCCGGACGGCGGCGACGGCGGTCGCGGCGGCGATGTCTGGGTCGAGGCGGTCGATGGGCTGAACACGCTGATCGACTATCGCTACCAGCAGCATTTCAAGGCCAAGACCGGGACGCACGGCATGGGCCGCAATATGACCGGCGCCAAGGGTGCCGACGTGACGCTGAAAGTGCCGGCCGGAACACAGGTCTTTGCCGAGGACAATGAGACGCTGATCTGCGATCTGACGGTCGTCGGCCAGCGCTTTCTGTTGGCCAAGGGCGGCAATGGCGGTTTCGGCAACCAGCATTTCAAGACCTCGACCAACCAGGCGCCGCGCCGCGCCAATCCCGGACTGCCGGGCGAAGAGCTCAACATCTGGCTCAGGCTGAAGCTGATCGCCGATGCCGGCCTGGTCGGGCTGCCCAACGCCGGCAAGTCGACCTTCCTGGCGGCGGTCACCGCGGCCAAGCCGAAGATCGCCGACTATCCCTTCACCACGCTGCATCCGGGCCTTGGCGTGGCACGCATCGACGGTCGCGAATTCGTCATTGCCGACATTCCGGGCCTGATCGAAGGCGCGCATGAAGGTGTCGGCATCGGCGACCGCTTCCTTGGCCATGTCGAGCGCACGCGTGTCCTTCTGCATCTTGTCTCGGCGCAGGAAGAAAATCCGGCCAATGCCTACAAAACCGTGCGTGCCGAGCTCGAAGCCTACGGCAATGGGCTGACCGACAAGGTCGAAATCATCGCGCTTTCCCAGGTCGACATACTCGATGCCGACGCGCGCAAGAAGAAGGCCGCCTCGCTGAAACGCGCGGCCGGCCGCGCGCCGATGCTGCTTTCGGCAGTCACCGGCGAAGGCGTCGAAGCGGTGTTGCGCGCGCTGATCGCTGTGGTGGCCGATGCACGCGAGGCGGTCGCTGCGCCGGTCGAGACGCGCTGGAACACATAGCCATGGCCGCGCAATCGCTGAAAAATTATCGGCGCATTGCCGTCAAGATCGGCTCGGCGCTGCTTGTCGACCGCACGACGGGCCTGAAGCGCGACTGGCTGGCCTCGCTTGCCGACGACATCGCCATGCTGGCCAGTGGCGGCGCCGAAATTCTCGTCGTGTCTTCCGGGGCGATTGCACTTGGCCGCACCATCCTCGGTCTCGGCAAGCGGGCGCTGAAGCTCGAGGAGAGCCAGGCGGCGGCCGCCGTCGGGCAGATCGCATTGGCCGGCGCCTGGTCGGATGCGCTCGGCAAGAATGGCTTGAAATCGGGCCAGATCCTGCTGACGCTCGGCGACACCGAAGAGCGTCGCCGCTATCTCAACGCACGGGCGACGATCTCGACACTGCTCAAAATGAAGGCGGTGCCGGTCATCAACGAGAACGATACGGTGGCCACCTCCGAAATCCGCTATGGCGACAACGACCGCCTGGCGGCGCGCGTCGCCACCATGATGGGCGCCGATCTTTTGGTGCTGCTTTCCGACATTGACGGGCTCTACACGGCGCCGCCGGCGCGCGACCCGCAAGCCCGGTTCATTCCGGTCGTCGACCGCATCACCCCTGACATCGAGGCGATGGCGGGTGCCGCTGCTTCGGAATTGTCGCGCGGCGGCATGCGCACCAAGCTCGACGCCGGCAAGATCGCGACCGCCGCCGGCACCGCCATGATCATCACATCAGGCACGCGGCTGTCGCCGTTGCTGGCAATCGAGCGCGGCGAGCGCGCCACCTTCTTCCGGCCGAGCGCCAATCCGGTCAAGGGCTACAAGACCTGGATCGCCGGGCAGCTCGAACCGGCCGGCCGGCTGACCGTCGATGCCGGCGCCATCGGCGCGCTGCTCTCGGGCAAGTCGCTGCTGCCGGCCGGCGTCAAACTGGTCAGCGGCAATTTTGCGCGTGGCGACACGGTGGCGATCCTGTCGCCCGAGGGCCGCGAGATCGCGCGCGGGCTGGTTGCCTATGATGCCGCCGATGCCGTAAGGATCGCTGGCCTGAAGACGACCGAGATCGAAACGGTGCTCGGCTACGAGGCGCGTTCGGCGATGATCCACCGCGACGACCTTGTGGTGAGCGGCGCGACCGACTGAGAAAGGGCTCCATGCACGCTACTTGTGGGGTTCAGGCGGCCATTTAGGCGGGTTGCGGTATCTTTCCTCAACGTCGCGTTTAGTTCTCAGCAACTCGCTGCAGCCTCCCAGCTCTGCTTCGATCCCAGCCTTGGCTCGTCGATCCACCTCGATTTGGGAAATGTCCTTGTCGTCCCCGGCGACGACATCGCGAATAAGCCCGTCGGTCGTTGTTATTTTCGCACTTGTATCCTCCTTCGTCCTTTTTTCTATTTCCGCTTCAAGCCGAGCCCGCGGCCCACATCCATGGAGCTCCTCGACAACGACGGCAATCCGAGAGGGCGGTGTCGCCGGTGCGCCGCAGTAGCGTTCAGCAAAAGCAAGTTGCACCATCAAGCTGTACACAATCAAAGCCATCCCGTCGGGGCTCTCGCCAGGCTCGAACTTGTCGTCGCAGTAGTCGGCGGCGTGAAGGCCTGTCGGCAGGAGCATCGCGCCGACAGCAACGAGAATTATGAAGCTCTTCATTCTACTCCCCCAGATTTGCGGCCATTGCCGCGAAGGCCGGCCGCGTGTAAATCCACCAAGCTTCACCGGAGCGGTCAGATGCTGAACAAACACAAAGGCGAAGATGTAGCCAGTTTGATGGCACGGACGGGCCGTAAGGCCCGCGCCGCCGCCCGACCGCTGGCCATCGCCACCACCGCCGCCAAGAATGCGGCGCTTCTCGCCATGGCCGACGCGGTCGTTTCCCGTGAGCAGGACATTCTTGACGCCAATGCCATCGATGTCTCGAATGGCCACGAGTCCGGGCTTTCCGGCTCGTCCATGGACCGGCTGAAGCTGGATCCGGCGCGCATCCGCGCAATGGCAGACGGTATTCGCGAAATCGCCGCACTCGGCGATCCGGTTGGGGATGTCATCGCGGCTTGGGACCGGCCGAACGGCCTGCATATCGAACGGGTGCGCACGCCGCTCGGCGTCGTCGGCGTCATTTACGAGAGCCGGCCGAACGTTACCGCGGATGCCGGCGCGCTGTGCCTCAAGGCGGGCAATCCAGTAATCCTTCGCGGCGGCTCGGATTCGCTCAACTCTTCCGCCGCTATCCATGCCTGCCTGGTCGAGGGGCTGAAGGCAGCCGGGCTGCCGGAGGATGCCATCCAGCTGGTGCCGACTACCGATCGCGCCGCCGTCGGCGAAATGCTGAAAGGGCTTTCAGGCAATCTCGAGGTCATCATTCCGCGCGGCGGCCGCAGCCTGGTCGAGCGTGTGCAGAGCGAGGCGCGGGTGCCGGTCTTCGCGCATCTCGAGGGCATCTGCCATCTCTATATCGACCGATCGGCCGATCTCGACATGGCGGTCAAGATCGCGGTCAATGCCAAGATGCGGCGCACCGGGGTGTGCGGTGCTGCCGAGACGCTGCTGGTCGACCGTGCCGCCGCCGGCACGCATCTGGTGCCGATCCTCGAGGCCTTGCGGGCGGCAGGCTGCGAGATCCATGCCGATGCCGAGGCGCTGAGGCTTTATGCCGATGCCCAGCCCGCGACCGATGCAGACTGGGTGACCGAGTATCTGGACGCGATCATTGCGGTGAAGCTGGTCGACGGCGTCGCCGGCGCCATCGAGCATATCGAGACGTTCTCCTCGCATCACACCGAGGCGATCATCGCCGAGGACGCCACAGCGGTCGACCGGTTCTTCAACGAGGTCGATTCGGCGATCCTTCTGCACAACGCCTCGACCCAGTTTGCCGATGGCGGCGAGTTCGGCATGGGCGCCGAGATCGGCATCGCCACAGGCAAGATGCATGCACGCGGGCCGGTCGGCGTCGAGCAACTGACCTCGTTCAAATACCGCGTACGCGGGTCGGGACAGGTGAGGCCTTGAGCGCCGGTCTTACCCTCCCCCTTGTGGGGAGGGTGGCGAGCATCGCGAGCCGGGTGGGGGTGCGACGCTGAACTCTGCAACACCCCCACCCCGCTCCGCTTCGCGGATCGACCCTCCTCACAAGGAGGAGGGTAAGGAATCCGTATCCTCCCACTATCTGCACATGCCGCATGCCGGGAAAGGCGTGGCGGTCGGGCTGTTCGGCGGTTCGTTCAACCCGCCGCATGCCGGCCATGCGCTGGTCGCCGAGATCGCACTCAGACGGCTTGCGCTCGACCAATTGTGGTGGATGGTGACGCCCGGCAACCCGCTCAAGAACGCCGGAGACCTGGCGCCGCTGGCTGAGCGGCTGCAGCTATCCGAAAAGATCGCCAAGAACCCGAAGATCAAGGTCACCGCCTTCGAGGCAGCCCACCGCGTCCGCTTCACCGCCGACACGCTGGCGCTGGTCAAGGCGCGTAACCCGGGCGTCGATTTTGTCTGGATCATGGGCGCCGACTCGCTTCGCGACTTCCACCGCTGGCAGCGCTGGCGCCGCATCGTGATGACGTTCCCGATCGCGGTGGTCGACCGGCCAGGCGCGACGCTGTCGTTCCTGTCGTCGGTGGTCGCCAAGACCTTCGACTATGCCCGCGTCGACGAAGGCGACGCACCGCGGCTCGCGCGCATGACGGCGCCGGCCTGGACCTTCATCCACGGCCCGCGTTCGTCGCTGTCGTCGAGCGCGATCCGCAAGGTGGCGAAGGGCTGAACCGGCGCGGAAGGCAAGTCCGGTGATGTCGCTTTTGCCGCTGCCTTGACCTGCTTGATGGGCGATCCTCGGTCATGACGATTCTCGAGCGCGACCAGGACAAGAACGGTCTAGGGCAGCCGGCGCCGTCGATCGCCATTGCCAGCATCCTTTTGTCGATGGCGCTGATCGCCGTCGGCAATGGGCTGATGTTCGCCTATATCCCAGTCCGGCTCGGCGCCGAGGGCTTCGATCCGACATGGGCGGGGCTGATCGTCACCGGCCTTTCGGCCGGCGGCCTTGCCGGCTGCATCCTGACCGGGCCGCTGGTGCGGCGTGTCGGCCATGCCCGCGTGTTCATGGTGCTATCGGCACTGATCGTGCTGTCCAACGCCGCGGTCGGCGCCGGGCCGCACCCCTTGCCATGGATCGCTGCACGGGCACTCTACGGCTTTGCCATATGCGGCCTGTTCATCGTCGCGCAGAGCTGGCTGAACGATGTCGTCGCCAACGCCATCCGCGGCCGGGTCATGGCCATCTTCTACGTTGCCTATGTCGCCGGGCTCGGCGTCGGTTATTCGACGCTGGCTTTGATCGATATCCGCACGGCCGACGCGCCGCTGATCGGCATTGCCTTCACCGCGCTGTCGATCCTTCCCGTCGGGCTGACGCGGCTTGCGCAGCCGCCGGCGCCGCAAGCGGCGTCCGTGGCGCTCGGCCGCGCCTGGCGGATCTCGCCGGTCGGCGTTGCCGGCATGCTTGCCGTCGGCGGCCTGTCGATGACGATCTCGGGCTTTGCGCCGATCCATGCCACGGCCAAGGGCTACAGCCAGGCCGACGTCGCCTTGCTGCTTTCGGCAATGCCAGTCGGCACGCTGATCCTGCAGATTCCGCTCGGCTGGATTTCCGACCGCACCGACCGGCGCTTTGTGCTGATCGCGGCGTCGGCGCTTGCCGCCGCGGCGGGCCTGTTTGCCCTCGGTTTCGACGGCGGCGCGCTGGCGGCGCTGCTCATCATCTATGTGGTCTGGGACGGCGCCTCGGAATCGATCTATTCGCTTGCCAGCGCCCATGCCGGCGACCGCGCCGGCAAGGACGACATGGTGGCGCTGTCGAGCTCGCTTTTGTTTGCCTGGTCGCTTTCCGGCTTCGTCGTACCCGGCATTGTGACCGGGCTTTCCGCCGCCTACGGCACGCAGGCCTTCATCTATGTGGCAATCGTCATTGCCGCCGCCTACTGCCTGTTCGTTCTCTGGCGCGTCGTCATGGCGCGGCCGGTGCCCGCCACCGAGACCGGCAGTTTCGCGCCAATGACGGCGCAGGCGCCGTTGCCTGTCGATCTCGCCTTCGCGCCTGAAGATCAGCGCGGGCGCGGAGAGCTTTGAGGGGCATCCTGCCAGCTGGCTGCAACGCTCTATTGCTGCGTGGCTGAGGCCTCCGGCTGCGGCGCTTGCGGCGCCGGCGCCGGAATTGAAAGACCTTCGGCATCGAACGCCTGCTTGACCCCTTTGGTGAGGTCGATCTGGGCGGCGAAGAAATCGGCAGCCGCCGTCCAGTAGCGCAAGCTGATGGCGACGGTGCTGTCGCCGACGGTCGCGACAAAGGCGATCGGCGCAGGCTGCCGCCTGACGCGCCGGTCGGCGGCGGCAACGCCAAGCATGGTCTTCTGCGCAAAATCGATGTCGTTCCAGGAGCCGATGCTGAGCGTGATGTCGCCGCGCCGCACACCGTTGCGGGTGAAGTTGCGGACCGGCTGGTTCCACAGGGTCGAGTTGGGTGCAAGCACGTAGACGCCTTCGACCGTCCTCAGCGTTGTGGCAAACAGCCCGATCTCCTCGACGGTGCCGGATATCGCGCCGACTTCGACATATTCGCCGATGCGGAACGGCCGCAGCGCCAGCAGCATGATGCCGGCGGCAATGTTCTGCAGCGTGCCTTGCAGCGCCAGGCCGATGGCCAGGCCGGCGGCACCGATAGCGGCAATGATCGAAGCCGTCTGCACGCCGAACTGGCCGAGAACCATGATCACGACCAGTCCCAGGATGGCGTAGCGGACGACCTGCGAGAAGAAATGGCGGAGCGTTTCGTCGAAGCCGCTGATATGGCCGAGGCCGGCATAGATCGAACGCTCGGCGAGGCCGGCGACGATGTAGCCGATGACCAGCAGGATGACGGCGCCGACCGCCGAAAGCGAGTAGGAGACGATCAGCGTGCTGAGTTGCGCAAGGCCGGATTGCACGGTGAGGAGGGCGTTCTGGGGATCGATCGGCATGTCGGGATTCCGGTTCGTGGATGAGCCGATAACCGCTGCGGGGCGAGGCGGTTCCGATTTTCTGGCCCGAAAAGCCGGATATTCGGCCGTTACCGGGCGTCTGCTTGTGAGCGGTGTCTTGAAACTGCAACCTAACTCTGCCTATCTAAGGAGTGTCACCTGATTTCAGAGGTGATTTGGTTGTTCTTGCTGCGAAAGGAAATACACTGAGAACAGCACTGCGGAAGAAGGCCGACATCGTGCCTTCGCCGGCCGGGATCAGCGTAAACGACGCCGTGTCCCGCGCCATCAAGACAGTCCTTGCCAGTCTGGAAGACTCCAAGGCCGAAAATATCGTCTCAATCGACATTCAGGGGAAATCGAGCCTCGGCGACTACATGGTCGTCGCATCGGGCCGATCGCACCGTCATGTCTCGGCTGTTGCCGATCATCTCCTCAAGGCGCTGAAGGATGCCGGGCTCGGCACGGCGCGCGTCGAGGGGCTGGCTGGCGCCGACTGGGTCCTGATCGATTCGGGCGACATCATCGTCCATGTCTTCCGTCCCGAGGTCCGCGACTTCTACAATCTCGAAAAGATGTGGCAGGCGCCCGATCTCGAGGAGGAGACCCTCCACTGAGCCGTATTCGTCTTGATGCATGTCGTCGTCCGACATGCATCAGCGGCTCTTCGAGGCAGGGATGAAGATTACGGTTCATGCCGTGGGCCGAATGAAAGCGGGCCCCGAGAAGCAGTTGGCCGACCGCTATTTCGAGCGTTTTACGAGGAGCGGTCCTGCCGTAGGCCTCGAATTCGCTGGGATCGTCGAGATTGCGGAAGGTCGCGCGCAGACGGCCAATGAGCGCCGGCGCGAGGAAGGCCAGAAGCTGCAGACGCACTTGCAACCGGGCACGGCGCTGATGCTGCTCGATGAGCGCGGCAAGAACCTTTCCTCCGAGGATTTCGCCGGCCGCATAGGTTCGCTGCGCGATGGCGGGCGCAAGGCGCTGGTGATCGCCATTGGCGGCGCCGACGGCCATGACCAGTCACTGCGCGACCTGGCTGATCTGACGGTGTCGCTCGGCGCGCTGACCTGGCCGCATCAGCTGGTCCGCGTGATGCTGGGCGAGCAGCTTTACCGGGCGGCCACGATCCTTTCCGGTCACCCCTACCATCGTTCATGAACTCGGCTCCGTCGGCGAATTGATGCCAGCCGCCCGGATTTTTGCCCCAATGCTCATCGACAGTTTGGGCTCATGGGGTTTGTCGATGACGGCCGGGGCTC
Organism: Mesorhizobium sp. M0018; assembly: GCF_040323955.1. Lineage (NCBI taxonomy): Bacteria > Pseudomonadati > Pseudomonadota > Alphaproteobacteria > Hyphomicrobiales > Phyllobacteriaceae > Mesorhizobium > Mesorhizobium sp. M0018. The sequence continues at coordinate 247,185 of NZ_JAMYVL010000009.1, forward strand.
GAACATGGTTGATGGTTCGTTAACGAAGCCGCGCATAGAGTTGGGCTTCAATGTCTGAAGACTGGAAATCACGAACGGGCTCCTGGCGCGTGCGCTACGGCATCGCCGTGGCGACGATCGCGCTTTCGCTCGGCGTCGCGCGGGCCGAGAACACGCTCGACCTGGCGCCCGACCCGGACCAGAGCCGCGCCGAATACGAAAAAGTATCGAAAGAGATCACGCTGTCGTCCGAGCGGCTGGCCAAGCTCGCCGCCGACATAGCGGCTGTCAAGAAGGACCACGCCTCGATCACCGCGGCGCTGATCCAGTCGGCGATGACCGAGCAGAAGCTCGGCCAGGACATCGAGGACATTGGCGGCAAGCTGGAAGGGCTGAAGGCGCAGGGGCAGAAGATCCGCGCCTCACTGGCCGCCAGACGCGACGTTCTGGCCGAAGTGCTCGGCGCGCTGCAGCGCATGGGGCTCAATCCGCCGCCGGCGATCCTGGTCAAGCCGGAGGACGCATTGTCGTCGGTGCGCAGCGCCATCCTGCTCGGTGCCGTGGTGCCGGAACTGCGCCAGCGGACCGACATGTTGCTGGCCGACCTCAAGGAGCAGTCGCGGGTGACGGCCTCGATCGAGGCCGAGCGGGCGCGGCTGACGGCAGCTGTCGGCGAGCAGGCGGCGGAAAAAAAGCGGCTCGGCATGCTGCTCGAAGCCAAGCAGAAGCTCGCCGCCGATACGCAAACCGCGCTGGCCGTCGAAAAGCAGCGGTCCGCGACGCTGGCGGCCAAGGCCGGCAGCCTGAAAGAACTGATCGCCTCGCTCGAGGCCGACAGAGCCCGCAAGGCGGCGGATGCGGCCAAGGCAGCCGAGCAAAAGACGGCCGACGCCGACAAGGGCCCGGTATCGGCTGCGGCGCCGACGGAATTGGCCTCGCTGCCGGTGCCGGAGAGCAACAGGCTCACCGCTGCCGCGCCGTTTTCCGCGCTTCAAGGGCAGATCGCGCTGCCGGTCACCGGCAGGATCAAGCGGCGCTTCGGGGCCGACGACGGTAACGGCGCGATGATGCTCGGTGACATGGTTGCGACACAATCGGGAGCCATCGTCACAGCGCCGGCGGATGGAAATGTGCTTTATGCGGGGCCTTTCCGCTCTTACGGTCAACTCTTGATCCTGAATGCGGGTGACGGCTATCATGTCGTCCTGGCGGGGATGAGCAGAATCAGCGTCGCGTCTGGCCAGTCGGTGCTCGCAGGTGAGCCGGTCGGCGCGATGGGAGAGGCCCGGGTGGCGAGCACCTCGGCATCGAAGAATGGAAATGCCACGCCGGAGCTCTATGTCGAGTTCCGCAAGGATGGAAAACCCGTCGATCCGGCCCCATGGTGGGCGGACCGTTTTTCTGGAAGGACGTGAATGATGCGGAAACTGTCGCTTCTGTTTGCCGGTGCGCTGATGGGTGCATCGGCGATGAGCCTGGTCTATGGCGCGCCCGGCTCGACAGCGAAAGCTGCGGGCTCCGAGACCTATAAGCAACTGGCGATCTTCGGCGATATCTTCGAACGGGTGCGGGCGAATTATGTGACGCCGCCCGACGACAAGTCGCTGGTTGAAAATGCCATCAACGGCATGCTGTCGTCGCTCGACCCACACTCCTCCTACATGAATGCCGAAGAAGCGCAGGACATGCGCGTGCAGACCAAGGGCGAATTCGGCGGCCTCGGCATCGAGGTCACCATGGAGAACGACCTGGTCAAGGTGATCACGCCGATCGACGATACGCCGGCCGCCAAGGCAGGCGTGCTCGCCGGCGACTATATCGCCAAGATCGACGGCGAGGAGGTTCGCGGCCTGACGCTCAACGACGCCGTCGAGAAGATGCGCGGGCTGGTCAATACGCCGATCAAGCTCACCATCTTGCGCCAGGGCGCCGACAAGCCGATCGAACTGACCGTCGTGCGCGATATCATCAAGGTCAAGGCGGTCAAGTTCCGGGTCGAAAACGACATCGGCTACATGAAGATCACCTCCTTTACCGAAAAAACCTATGACGACCTCGAGAATGCCATCGACACCATCAAGAAGCAGGTGCCGAACGACAAGCTCAAGGGCTACGTGCTCGACCTGCGCCTCAATCCGGGCGGTTTGCTCGACCAGGCGGTGAGCGTGTCGGATGCCTTCCTCGACCGTGGCGAGATCGTCTCGACGCGCGGCCGCGACCCGAAGGACGTCACCCGCTTCGACGCGCGGGCCGGCGACGACATCGGCGGCAAGCCGCTGATCGTGCTCGTCAATGGCGGCTCGGCCAGTGCCTCGGAAATCGTCGCCGGCGCGCTGCAGGATCTGCGCCGCGCCACGGTGGTCGGCACGCAATCCTTCGGCAAGGGTTCGGTGCAGACCATCATCCCGCTTGGCGAGAACGGGGCGCTGCGGCTGACGACGGCGCTCTATTACACGCCGTCCGGCAAGTCGATCCAGGGCAAGGGCATCACGCCCGACATCAAGGTCGACCAGCCGCTGCCGGCGGAACTTCAGGGCAGGGACCTGACGCGCGGCGAATCGGACCTCAAGGGCCATATCAAGGGCGCCGACGAAAGCACCACCGGTTCGGGTTCGGCAGCCTATGTGCCGCCGGAACCGAAGGACGATTTGCAGCTCATCTATGCCGAGCAGCTGCTGCGCGGCCAGAAGACGGATCCGGCGTTCCCGCCGAATCCGCAAAAGGCCGTGTTGAACCAGTAAGGGCAGGCAAGCCGGGCCAAACAGGTCTGGCTGCCTGAGCGAAGCGATGCGATGCTGCCGGGGCCGCGAGGCTCCGGCAGTTTGATTCGGGGGCCGCGGCCGGCATGCCGCGCGTCCAGTGATGCAAGGGGACGCGCCGACATTTTGGATTTTGCGCCTCCGGAGAAGGTTTACTTCGGGGATGCACGCCGGGGGTGCGGGCTTGGCTGATATCGGCAAGGACATAGAACGACCTCTCGGACAGGCGATCCGGCTGCCGCGCTCAGGCAGCGGGATCAGCGCCGGTACGGTCGCGGCCACGCTTGTCGTGCTGTCCGTGGTCGGCGTCTCCAGCGCCATCGCCTTGCGAGACAAGCCGTTCCGGAAGCTGCAAGAAGTAGCCGTTTCGACGCCGAAGACGCCGGCGGCGGATACCGCCGCCGCGCCCGCCAAGGCGACGCCCGAAATGGCTGCGCCAGGCAACGCAAGCGGGGCCAACATAAGCGGGCCGAAGACGGGCGGTCCGCAGATCATCCATGTCCAGACCGAGGGGGGCGCCGCTCCACCCGAGGCGGCCATAGTCATTCGCGACCCTTCGACGATCGGCCAGAACCTCAGGATCGCGCATATTCCCGACAAGGCGCTGGTCGAGGCCAGCGAAACCGGTCCGTTGCCGATCCGCGCCGCCGACGGCAGGCGCCCGTTCGATGTCTATGCGCGGCCGTGGTCCGGGGCTCGCGGTGCACGCGTGGCGCTCGTCATCGGCGGGCTTGCCGTGTCGCAGACCGGCACGCAGGCAGCCATCGCCAAGCTGCCGGCGGAAGTGACGCTGGCCTTCGCGCCGCAAGGCAACAGCATCGGCCGCTGGATGCAGGTGGCGCGGCAGAGCGGCCATGAGGTCATCATGCAGGTACCGCTTGAGCCGTTCGACTATCCGAACGTCAATCCCGGCCGTAACACGCTGACCGTGGCTGCAACGCCGGACGAGAATTTGAAGAATTTACGCTGGGCGCTGTCGCGAACGACCAACTACACCGGCGTCATGAACTATATGGGCGCCCGCTTTTCGGCCGACGCGACGGCGATGGGGCCGTTGATGGCCGAGCTTGGCAAGCGTGGTCTGGCCTATGTCGACGACGGTTCGTCGGCGCGCAGCCTGGCACCCGAACTGGCGCTGAAGGACGGCGTGCCGTTCGTCGGCGGCGATACGGCGATCGATGCGGTGCAGGACCGCGGCGCCATATTGAAGAAACTGGATGGGCTGGAAGCCACGGCACGGGCGAAAGGCTTTGCCGTCGGCATCGGCTCGGCTTTCGACCTGACGGTGGATACCGTGTCTTCCTGGGTGACCGAGGCCAAGAAGCGTGGCATCGAGATCGTGCCGGTTTCGGCGGTGGCCATAGATCCGGAAAAAGGCTGAGATGGCAAAGAGCAAGCTCGTTGACCCCGAGGCGCTGCCCTACCGGCCCTGCGTAGGGGTGATGGTCCTCAATGATGCCGGCCTGGTCTGGGTCGGCCATCGCATTGCCGAGCCGGACAGCGAATTCGCTGGAACGACGCAGCTCTGGCAGATGCCGCAGGGCGGCATCGATGATGGCGAGGAGCCGCTGCCCGCGGCGGCGCGTGAACTTTACGAAGAGACCGGCATGCGCTCGGTGTCGCTGCTGGCCGAGGCGCCGCACTGGATCAAATACGACCTGCCGGCGCATCTGGTCGGCGTCGCCTTCAAGGGACGATATCGCGGCCAGACGCAGAAATGGTTTGCCTTCCGTTTCCACGGCGACGAAAGCGAGATCGCGATAAATCCGCCGCCGGGTGGCCACAAGGCCGAGTTCGACCGGTGGGCGTGGCGGCCGATGCTGGAATTGCCGGGCCTGATCGTGCCGTTCAAGCGCAAGGTCTACGAAGACGTGGTGGCGGCGTTCCGGCACCTGGTGGCGTAGCCGCCGGCCTTCCGTTAAAACAGGTCGGCATGAACGACGTCTCCAGCAAATCTCTTCCGCCGACCGTCACCCTGGGCGAACCGATCAGCGAAGCCGCGGCAGGGGCGATCCTGACCATCGATCTCGGCGCCGTCCGTGAGAACTACCGGCGGCTGAAGGCGCGGCTGGGGGGCGTCGGCTGTGCTGGAGTGGTCAAGGCCGACGGCTATGGGATTGGCGCGGCGCCGGTGGCGGCGGCGCTGATGGGTGAGGGCTGTAATACTTTCTTTGTTGCGCATTTGGCCGGCGGCATCTTGCTGCGCAAGGCGCTCGGCTCAGATCCGGCCATTTATGTGCTGAACGGCATTCCGCCGGGTGCGGAAACGGAAGCGGTTGTGGCAGGGCTTTGCACCGTACTCAACAGCGCCAGCCAACTCGCGGCATGGCGCGAGATGGCCGGGCGGGTGGGCCGTAAATTGCCGGCCGCCCTCCAGGTCGACAGCGGCATGTCGCGGCTCGGCATGACGCCATCCGAGGTGAAGGCAGTCGCGCAGGATCCGCAGGCTTTCGACGGTGTCGAACTGACGTTCGTGATGAGCCATCTCGCCTGCGCCGACGAACCCGAGCAGCCGGCCAACGAGCGGCAGCGGCTGGAATTCGAACGGCTGCGCCGGATGCTGCCGGAAGCGCCGGCTTCGTTTGCCAACTCATCAGGCATTTTTCTCGGACAGCGCTATCACTACGACCTCGTTCGTCCGGGTGCCGCTCTCTATGGCATCAATCCGACGCCGGCGAAGGAAAACCCGATGCTGCCGGTGGTGCGATTGCAGGCCAAGGTCATCCAGACGCGGATATTGGGGGCCGGCGCCGGTGTCGGCTACGGTCACACTTTCCACGCCAAGGCCCCGCTTGCCGCGGCGACGATTTCGCTCGGCTACGGCGATGGCTGGCATCGTCGCGCCGCTTCCGCCGCCTGGCTCGAAAATGTGCGGCTGCCCTTCGTCGGCCGGGTTTCGATGGATACGATCATCCTCGACATTTCCGCACTGCCGCCCGGCAAGCTGAAGGCCGGCGACCTCGTCGAACTGATCGGACCGTCGTCGCAGACGGTGGACCAGGTAGCCGGCCAGGCCGGCACCATCGGCTATGAGGTCTTGACCAGCCTCGGCCACCGTTTCCACCGGCGCTATGTGAATGGCTAGGACGCAAGGTTGTTGTCCTCACGCATGTCTTTTCCCTAAGCATCGGCACTTGGCTGGCGCCACAGAATCCGGCAGACATGAGGCGGCGATGATCCCGGTCTCGAATCCCGACGAGATGCCGCCGCGGAGAACCAAACGATGAAGATCTTCGTGCTGGGCGGCGGCGTGATCGGGGTCACCACCGCCTATTTTCTTGCCGAGGCCGGTCATCAGGTGACGGTGATCGATCGCCAGAAAGGCCCGGCGCTGGAAACCAGCTTTGCCAATGCCGGCGAGATCTCGCCCGGCTATGCCTCGCCCTGGGCCGGGCCCGGCGTTCCGCTGAAGGCCATCAAATGGCTTTTGATGAAGCACGGTCCACTGGTGGTGCGACCGGCCCTCGATCCGCATATGTGGATATGGCTGGTCAAGATGCTGCGCAATTGCACGACTGAACGCTACGCGCTGAACAAGGCGCGCATGGTGCCGCTGGCCGAATACAGCCGCGACACGCTGAAGGCGCTGCGCGAGGCGACCGGCATCGCCTATGACGAGCGCGCCAAGGGCACGCTGCAGCTCTTCCGAACGCAAAAGCAGCTCGACGGCGTCGGCGGCGATGTCGAGGTGCTGAAGGCCTATGGCGTCCCCTACGAGGTCCTCGACCCCGACGGCTGCATTGCGGCCGAGCCTGGGCTGGCCGGCGTGCGCGAGAAATTCGTCGGTGGCCTGCGGTTGTCCGGCGACGAAACCGGCGACTGCAAGATGTTCACCGACAGGCTTGCCGAGCTTTGCGCGGCACGCGGCGTCACCTTCGAATACGACACGGAGATACGGCGCGTCGTCAAGAAGCGCGATCGCATCACCAACATCAGCACCAGCAAGGGCTGGATGGTCGCCGATGCCTATGTGATGGCGATGGGCAGCTATTCGGCACGGTTCATGCGCATGCTGAAGCGGCCCATCCCGGTCTACCCGGTCAAGGGCTATTCGATCACCCTGCCGATCAAGGACGCCGCCGCTGCACCGGTCTCGACCGTGATGGACGAGAGCTACAAAGTAGCGATCACCCGGCTCGGCGACCGTATCCGGGTCGGCGGCACGGCGGAGATTTCCGGCTTCGACCTGCGGCTGCATGAATCGCGGCGCCGCACGCTCGAACATTCGGTCGGCGACCTGTTTCCGGGCAGCGGCGACATGCGATCGGCGACCTTCTGGTGCGGGCTGCGGCCGATGACACCGGACGGGCCGCCGCTGATCGGCCGCACCGATTTCTCCAATCTCTATCTCAACACTGGCCATGGCACACTCGGCTGGACCATGGCCTGCGGCTCGGCCAAAGTTCTGGCCGACATCATCTCCAGCCGGGTGCCCGACATCGACGTCGGCGATCTCGGGCCCGGACGATACGCCAAGTAAGACGCCCACCAGCTAAGACAGCCAGCGGCCGGCAGGCTCACGCGAACAAACCCCTGTCTCGTTCGACGGCCTTGGTAATGAAGCTCGCGACGACCTGGACGCGGCGCAGCGGCCTGACCGATTCATGATAGACCAGCCAGTAGGCGCGGCGGATGGGTGCGACGATATCGAGAGGCACCAGCTCCGGCATCGAGCGGGCAACGAAGGTGTGCAGGATGCCGATGCCGGCGCCGGAACGCACCGCTTCGGCCTGGCCGAGCGCGGAGGAAATGGCGAAGCTGGTCCGCCAGTCGGGGCTGAATTCGGCCGCGTAGTCGAGTGAGGGACTGACGATCAGGTCCGGCACGTAGCCGATCAGCGTATGCTGGCCTAGCTCGGCGGCGGTTCCGGGCAGGCCATGGGTGTCGGCGTAGGCACGCGACGCGAACAGGCCGAGCGTGTAGTCGACCAGCTTTCCCGCCACCAGGCGGCCTTCCGTCGGCCGTTCGACGGTGATGGCAATGTCGGCCTCGCGCCGGGACAAAGAGAAGGAGCGTGGCACCGGCACCAGCTGGATGGTGAGCTCACGGTTCAGAGCGGTCAGCGCGCCGAGGCGCCTGGCCAGGAAGGCGACGCCAAAGCCGTCCGGCGCGCCGATGCGCACGGTGCCCGAGATGTCGTCGCCTTCGCCTGAAACGGTCGAGCGCGCGGCGATCATGTCGCCCTCCATGCGTTCGGCAATCTCGAGGAAACGCTCGCCCGCCGGCGTCAGCTCACTGCCGGTGGTAAGCCGGCGAAACAGTTTTGTCCTGAGCGCGGCCTCGAGGGCGGCAATGCGGCGCGAGACGGTCGCGTGATTAAGCTCCAGCCGCCGGGCGGCACCGAGGATCTGGCCGGCCCGCGCTACGGCAAGGAAGATACGGGCATCATCCCAGTTCATGAGGGTCCTGGCGATAACGATCAAAACCGCGTTCCTTCGCGCCCCCCTCTGTCCTGCCGGACATCTCCCCCTCAAGGGGGGAGATTGGCAGTTTCGCCGCAGGCGTCTTTCTTGCCGCGGTGAAGATTTCCGAAGGCGGGCGTGACAGCCAATCTCCCCCCTGTTTGGACCGGAGACATCGCGAACAGGTGTGCGAGGACATCGCGAACAGTGCTCCATGCTATCTCTCGACGAGGTTGAGGTCGATGGT